>NZ_BADW01000163.1:0-435 GCF_000241165.1 Pseudoalteromonas sp. BSi20439 | reverse complement strand
TGAATCGCCCCGAGTTCATCGGAGACCAGTTTGTTTAAGTCAGGCCACTTTACCTGACTCGTTTAAATTATCATAGTAGTCTGTTTCATATTGAGCTGGTGAAATATACCCAATTGAAGATAATAAGCGTTGATTATTAAACCAATTGACCCACTCTAACGTTGCGTATTCAACAGCATCAACATTCTTCCACGGGCCATTTCTGCGAATAATCTCTGTTTTAAATAATCCATTTATTGTTTCAGCCAATGCATTGTCATAAGAGTCACCCACACTGCCTACAGACGCTTGAATTCCAGCTTCAGCAAGTCGCTCAGTGTATCGTATAGACAAATATTGGCTGCCTCTGTCGCTGTGGTGAATTAACCCTTCGGGGTTGCCACGATGCCAAATAGCTTGCTCTAACGCATCAAGAATAAGCTCTGTGTGCATTGT
>NZ_BADW01000164.1:0-12053 GCF_000241165.1 Pseudoalteromonas sp. BSi20439 | reverse complement strand
AAAGGCCACATCCCGAATCGATTAAGCCATTTTAAAAAGAAATGAATAGCTGTAAGCGCCATAAGAAAAGACGTTATGCCACCAGTCAGAAAGGCTATCCAATCAACGTTTACGTCTTTAGTCGCAACGTCTAGTAATTTGGCACTCGCTGCCATTGCAGTAATGGGAATGGCAAGCAGAAATGAAAATCGAGAAGCCGCTTCACGGCTTAATCCCAGTAGTAAACCAGCAGTAATGGTTGCACCAGAACGTGACGTTCCCGGAATGAGTGAAAATGCTTGTGCAACGCCTACCAAAGCAGCCTCTTTCCAGCTTAACGTTGAGAGTGTGCGTTGTTGATTTGGCCGCCAATCCGCCCAGCCAAGCAAGAAGCCAAACCCCAAGGTCGTGAAGAAAATTATTTCAACTGAACGTAGCTGGCTGTCGATGAATTCTAACAACAGCAAGCCTGTTATCGTTGCTGGAATAGTGGCTATGACCAGAAACCAAGTGAGCTTACCTTGACCAACAAAACGCTTTTGCGTGATTGAACTGATACCATCTTGCGTCAACACACCAACATCTTTGTAAAAATACAGAAGAACAGCGAGAAGCGTACCTACGTGGACAGCCAGATCAAAGGCAACACCTTGATCCTCCCATCCAGCTAACACAGGGGCCAGTATTAAATGGGCAGAACTGGAAATAGGCAGGAATTCAGTGATCCCTTGCAAAATACCAAGAAAAATGGCGTGAAGTAGCTCCATCAGCAGACCTCACGAGTAGCTGATAAGCATACTAAAATGGATTGATGATTCAATAGAAGTTCCTCAGGGGCGTGTGTTAACAATTACCAAAGACAAATGACAGCGCCCCCTGAACGCTGTGAAATGCCTTAGGTCTTGTCAATCCACTTGGACTTGGTTGCCACGAACCTGCGGGTTCGGAGACTGTTGACAACCAACTCAGTAAAAAACTGAGAGACTACTCCCCTAGAGTCGCAAAGAGTATATAGATTTTCTTCAGATTAACAAAGTTTTTTATAGTCTCATTGTTTTTTTAAAATAAATGTGATTTTTACTTCCTATTTTATTCAAATATCCCCCATAAAACGGGAATAATTTCCTTATTTAATCTCTATTCTTTTTGGGTAATCCATCATCTATCATTGAAAACAGCTTATTCAAATCGACACCATCCATCTTTTGGAGGTTATGCTGCCAACGAGCAAACCTTTCAAGTAAATTATCATTTAGGCTATTTAATCTATTATTTTCTGAGTTAAGCCTTTCATTCTCATTTTCAAGTTTTTCAACACGCTTTATAAGCTCAGCAATGGTTGCATCATCATTGTCTAAGTTTTCTAAGAGCTGGCTTAATTTATCAGAGCTATCAAATAGCGACTTGGCTTCTTCGATTGCAGTAGATTTTTTAGATCTAAGCTCTTCTTTCTTTAGGTCAAATGCATGTTTTATTTCATCATGCTTTGTGTAAGTGTGCCTTGATGGGGGGCGTTTTAAGCCCAATTCTGATTGAAGTTTTTCTGAAAGAAGATCATATGTGAGCTTACCGCTCCAACCATCAATGATGGCTAGAATCGTTTCTTTATTGTCAATTACAAAAGCCATTATGACTCCTCCAGATCAGATAATGCCAAGGCAGTAAGATCGAAAATTGGAATAACATTTTGCTCGTCAATATTGAGTGATCGTTTGACAGGGGAAGGGTCTAATTCGTCAGGAATCCTGATAGGTGTACCATCAGGTCTGTTTGGATCTTCCATCATAGCAATAATGGTTTTAATCTTTGATAACCTAAAGCCTAATGCAGTTACCCAGCGATCAGCACCGAAAACTATATCTCCTGCTTTAACGATTGCATCCTCTAGCTGCTCTTTATAAAGCTTCTCAAGGTTTTTAAGCTCTTCTAGGGTGTTAGGCAGTCCCTTAAGGCATTCATGGTCGCTACAGACCGCACAATCGCCATTTTTAACACACGGACTTTCTGCATAATTGTGAACGCAATAACCTAACCCTGTGAACTGAGCGACACCTGAGCGATTAATTCCGAGAGATTTAAGAGAGACAGGTAACCCTAAATCATGCAACACGATTGCCGGAGGTGGCGACTCTGATGTGTATGGCGATAAAAACTGATTGGCTTGAGCAACCGTCATAACACCTTCACCATTTGCAACATGACCAATACGCTTGGTTAACCGTGATTTTTGCTCTTGAGTTCTTCCATCGTAAGCTTTGTTTTGTTCAATATCAGCGCGACCCGACCACTTGGCAATCAACCAATCTTCTTCACCAGCCAGTTTCAACTTGGTGTTTAACCAATGCCTAGGTTGGTGAGTATTTAACTGTAATCGAGTACCATCTTCGTCTGTGATTGCCAATTCATCAAAGATTGATTCGATTGTCTCTTCTCCTGAAGGGCGATCTGAACCTATTGCATCACTTACAGAACCGTGCCCGGTCATTAGCCAAGAAAAAGGCTTAACATCAAACTCTTTGTGAAACTCATTTTCTCGAACTAACGTTATGCAATCCCAAAGCTTCACATCACCATAGTTGGGAAAGTCTTTTGTTTTATATTTTTGGTCAACAACAGAGCGAAGATCTCTATAACTAGGGAATTTTATACTAATCCCAGTAGGGTTATGAGTGTGTTTGGTCAGTATTTCGTTGTCCTGCGAAACTTTACACCCATTCAATAAATCCTTTTTCCAATCTGCCACATGATTGATTTGGCTTATTAAGTTACGTAACCATTTTAGTGAACCATTATGCGTCCAACTCATCTGTGTTCCGTTTGAATCCAGACCAGTCTTTAAGCACATTGCTTTTGCAAATTGATTATATGTTAACGGTTTGTCTTGAGGAAAATTAGCAGGTGTAATGCATTCATTATGTACTAAAAATACTTCTGGATTTTCATGAGCAAATTTCGCCGCAGCTCTAGCGGGAGCAGAAATATCAATGAGTCTGTCAAATGCCTGCTGTACGACATCCTCTAGTAGTTTAGGCACCCATTTTTTGACGGGATCTCCTCCTTTTGCAGGATGCCACATTAGATATAAACGTCCTTTTTCACTTCTTTGTAATGAGTTTGTTGTTAAACCATTAAGTTCTGTATTTCTACTCGGCTGACACATCAGCATAACGCATAGGCTAGTGAAGTATTTTTGACGAAGTGTTTTAGCTTTATGAAAGGCATCTGCCACTTGCAGCATTTGATAGTCAGAAGGGCATTTATCTTCCTCTTCTTTACGACTATCCTTATCAAGTTTAATTTTTGAATCAGATGGACGAGGGAATGGGTTTGACCACTCTTGTAGGTCTAGTTTGAATCGCTTGTCCTTGATGAACTTCAAAACCTTTTCAAGTGAAAGTCCAATATTGCGCTTGCTTCCAGTACTTAATCCACTGTTCTTAATCTGCTCCTCAACACTATTTATTACCGTGTTGGTGAGGTTCATAATATCAACGTCTGCTCTTTCATTTTGAGTCGCGTTTTCTTCTAGGGCATTGTAGATCCACACTAAAGATGAAGCCCAAGCGGTTGAATCTTTATGATTCAGCGACTGTTGGTATCGCACATAGGCTTTGGCAAAGTCAGCAAATGGCTGTTTGAACGGTATATATTTGGAATGGTTTACACTGTTTCCAAACACGATAGTTAATTTCTTTTCTCTTGCTGTTTTCCAAGACCATTTATCGCATTCCCATCCATTCTGAATTCCAAGAGGAGCTTCAAATTCATGATCATCAAAAAGCGTTAAATCGTTTTTTGCGAATGCTATGAACTCAGCATAATTTTTCTGGAAATCTAGTTTATGCTTGGGTGTAAATACCAATACATCAGACATTTAACGCTCCTTCTTTTTCCAGCTCTTGCTTTCTAGCATGACATTTTTGAATGACCACTTTGATCGCATCAATACTGCGATTGTGGCCTTGCAATACAAACTCACTTGCCCCCATCTTTCGCTTGCGATCACGTTCAGAAATAACACTTTTCAGGACTTCCGTATGAGGCGCATTTAGCCAGGGTTGAAATTTATTGCAGGTGTAACAATGAATTGTGCCATTTGCACAAAACCCAAATTTTCCGCAACTTCCCACAGGGTTACCATCATTGTTGTTAATTCGACTACGAGGATCATTGGCTCGAATTGCATCTTTTTCACTATCAATCAAAGTACCCGAAAATGCTTGCGCTAATGGCGTTAAATCAGATGCAAGTGCTTCATCAAGCCTATCAGCCATTTCTTCGTTGAACTCTGTATAGACTTTGACTTGCTGGGTATCTGACTGGCCTAATTCTTCAGCTATTGCATAGTCACTTGCACCTAGCATTGCCATATTGGTCGCATGGGTATAGCGGAATCGTCTGGGGTTGATATGCAAATCACCAAACCCGTCATCTAACTTAATCCGTGTTGTTTTTAAAGGGCAAAGGCGAGACAAGCGCCTGATCATTTCACCGACTGATGGGTTTGCTCCTTTGGTCCGTAAACATAATAAGTCAGGCGTACTTTGTTGTAGCTGTTCAAATTCATCAAAACTTTCTAACTTAGCCACTTCTCGTGTATTAAGGAAAATAGGGATTTGCTTCTTTTGGCTGGATGTCAATTTAATATCAAATTGCTCTTCAACAGCATTGATGGACTGATTTGCTTGTGCTGTAAGCACCAGCATTAAATCTTCACCAGTATCCTCCTTGGTTTGAAACGATCCTCTAAAGTTTTCATCACGTTTTTTGGCATTAGGGAGTTGTAAATCAAAATGCTCAACTCCTTCTTCAACCCTTGTTATTAAGTCACCATAATAGAGATAGGTGAGTTGAACTGGACGGGCACCTGTTTGTTGTAGCGCCATGATAAATGCATAGTCAGTCAACGAGATCAGTTTCTCGGTAAAAGCATCCACATACCAGTTTATAAAGGCCGTTTGTTCTTCATATGAGTACGCACCACTAAAAGGACAACCTAAGGCAACGGCTTTTCCTTTTTCATTACCAGAAAGTTTGAGTGAGTTAAGTAACTCAACGGTCTTTTTATCAACTCCTTTGATCTCTTTGTCATACCAGTCGAGTATAAATGCACGAATGTAACCAAGCTTATACTCTGTGCTTTTAGTGAGGGTCGCTTTGAAATTCACTATATGCGGTTCCCGAATAGCATCACTCACACCAATTGCAAAAAGTAATCGGCTAAACATGAATATATTCAACGCATAAGAAGAGGAAAATTCTGAAGCATAGTCAGCCAAGGCCAGTTTGAAATTATTTTCGAACTTTGGATCTAAATTTAACGAAGCGAGTAACTCAAAATTCAGCGACTTATTTGCATCTAATTGCCAAAGATCATCATACACATCAAATTCATAGTTAGCTTTGCTGTATCGCTTATCGGATTTCGTTCTAGTGCTTCTTGAACCTTGTAACTTGTTTGCTTTAACCGCCATGATGACCTCCTTCTGCTTTGTGCTTCATCTTCGCTTGCATTTTTTTACGTATCTTTTGCGCTTGTTTTCTTGCTGTTCGTTTGAGATATATCTCACCTGATTTGAGAGATGAATGTCCGTTTAATTCTGCTCGAAGTTCAAGTTCTCTTTGTTCTGTAATCGTATTTTCGTTGGCGTATTTTTTCGCTTCTTCATGCAAGCCTTCCTGCTCTAATCGTTTAACCTCTTGTTTAACAGCTTCTCTTTCCTCATCAATGGTGTCTGACAATTGATCATTGAAATAATGTCGATAAGAGTGAGGTGTAATAGCCCAGAAACGCTCTGGATTCACTGCTTTTATGCTATTAAAGATATCGTTAATGGTTTGCTGAATGATCGGTTGCCCAGATTGATAATGTCCCTCTTTGTCTTTGTGTGAAACAAATATAAATGGATGTGTTTTCGCTACTTTTGTACCAGCACGATGAACCTTGATATAGGTATTTAACAAGTCTCTAAGCTCTTTTGAGATAGAAACAGCTCTGCCAAGGGTCTTTGCCGTTGGCTCTTTTAAGCGAGGATCATCTTTACTGTCATGTCGTCTAACTACCGACAATGTTGGATTATCTGTATCTGTTCCTATGTCGCTGATCCGAAGCGCTAGTAACTCGGCACATCGAAACCCTGTCTCATACAACACTTGAACAATTAGATAGTTTCTAAACTTAATAACAGGGTTTTTAAACGGGTTGTATTTTGAATCTGGCTTAGCCACCTCAACAAAATCTTCAAAGACATCATCTGTAATCCCAGATTTATCCAAAGAAGTCTTTTTCGATTTTCCTTTTGGCTTACCACTCTTAAGTCGAGTTTTCATTTTATCTAACTCATCAAAAAGCTCGGCTGCGGTTGGTTTATGTTTGACTCGTTCTTTTCCAATAAAAGTCAAGAACTCGGCAATGTGAGCAATTCTAGATATATATTGAGATTTACCTATCGTGGGCTTGTCTTGTGATTTAGATAAGTGAAACTGTCCCATATCGACCACATTACTTGCAGTTTTCACGCTTAAAGCTTTGGCCTGATACGAACAGTGTTCCTTCAGATCCTTAATATCATCTCGACTGGGTACTTTACCGTTGTATATCTCGTCAAGAAGATCTCTACCGTTGATCTCCTCCCAACGTTTCAAATGTTTAATGTCTTTTAGATATTGCTCAATTGATGTTGCCGCTTTAGTCATTCGCAGTTTTTGCGTGACAAAGTGAGTAACCCAAAAATCAGGAACGCCATCTTTTCCTAATAAAAAGACGTAGCGCTCTCCACTTTTAAATTTCTTTACGGCAACTTTCATAAACACCCGCTAATAAACATTTATATTTGTTATAAAGTAATATAATAGATATTTTTAAGTTTTCAACATTAATTTTCTAATAAAACTAAAAAAGCCGCTATAAAGCGGCTTTTAAGATTGTTTTTCAACATTTAATATTTTGTCTTTGGTTAGAACGGAATATCGTCATCAAAGTCGATTGTTGGTTCCATAGGGTTTGATGCGCCACCTTGCGGTGCATTTTGCGGCTTAGGTGCAAACCCGCCTTGCTGTTGTGGTGCATTATTTTGCTGAGGTGCAAAGCCACCTTGTTGCTGTGGTTGGTACTGGTTATTTTGTTGTGGAGCCGGTTGCTGGGCAGGTGCAGATTGTTGCTGTGGAGCATAACTGCCTTGCTGACTATTCTGGCCTTGGTTATTTTGACCATAGCTACCGCTTTGCTGTCCGCCTTGGTTACCTTGATAACCGCCACTTTGTTGACCACCTTGGTTACCTTGATAGCCACCGCTTTGTTGGTCGCCACCGCGTGCACCTAACATTTGCATTTGACCTGTAAAACCATCAACAACAATTTCTGTGGTGTATTTTTCTTGGCCCTGTTGGTCAGTCCATTTACGAGTTTGAAGCTTACCTTCTACGTAAATTTGTGAACCCTTGCGGCAGTATTCGCCTACAATTTCAGCTAATTTGCCAAAAAATACCACACGGTGCCACTCAGTTTTATCAACCATTTGGCCAGTGTTTTTATCTTTATAGCTGTCTGAAGTTGCTAAGGTAATATTTGCTACACCATTACCATTAGGCATGTAACGAACTTCAGGATCTTGCCCTAAATTACCAACCAAAATTACTTTGTTCACACCGCGTGCCATGGAACCATCTCCTATAAACGTTAGATTAAACCAGCCACTCTTCGGGCTTGGTCTAGGTCAAATTCTTTATCATTAATCTTTAAGTAGCTTCGACTTTCATCGCGAACTACGGTTGCTTCTATTACGCCGGGTAAAGCAACTAACTGAGAAGCTAGTGTTTGTGCTTGCTCTTCAGAATCTAATTGGGTCATTAAACTAATAACTTTGCTTTTCGGTGGGACTTGCATTTTCCACGCAATAATAAGCCATATTACCCCAACAAGTGCCGCCGCCGCAAACACAGCTTGCGTACTGGTGGTTTGTGCTACATACCCGCCCAACATACCGCCTAAAAAAGCGCCTAAGAACTGGCTAGATGAATATCCGCCCATAGCGGAGCCTTTTTGGCTTGCAGGCGCAATACGCGACACAAGAGCCGGCATAGTGGCTTCTAAAAAGTTAAAAGCAACAAAATATAACAGCATGCAAACTGCAATGCCAACAACGCTATTAGCCCACATAGACATACTTAACATGCTGACTATTAAAACCATCACTGAACCAATAAAGGCTTGTTTTTCTTTCTCTTTTTTATTGCCACTATCATTACTGGCACCATTAAGAAAAATGCTAAAAACAAAACCGGGATATAAAGCTGCCAATGGTTTTCAGCCACGAGTCCATCTTTAATTAATTGGCTCGGTAATACTACAAAAATAGTCGTCAATGTTAAATGCAGCAATAATACGCCTGCATTTAGACGCGCAAGCTGCGGGTGTTTAATTAGCTTTTTAATATCGCTAAAGCTGGCGAGTGTATCGCCTTTAGGCGCTTTATTTATTGCACTGGGTACTAGCATAGTAACAATAAAAATTCCTAATACAGCCAGTATAGCAGTTAACCAAAACACCCCTGCTATACCCCATGAAGCTGCCACTATAGGTCCAAGTAGCATAGCGAAGGCAAAGCTCATACCTATGCTCATGCCAATCACCGCCATGACTTTTGGTCGTTGTTCGTCACGACTTAAATCTGATGCAAACGCTAACAATGCGCTGGCGATAGCGCCCATACCTTGCAAGGCACGCCCTACCGTTACCATTTGTATGGACTCGGCCAAAGCGGCAATCACTGAGCCCAAAGCAAATACAAGTAAGCCACCTACAATCACTTTTTTGCGACCAATTTTATCGGACAGTCGTCCCATTGGAATTTGTAATACAGCCTGCGTTAAACCATACGCACCAATTGCAAAACCTATCCAGATAGGTGAAAAGCCTTCAAGCGATTGACCATAAATAGCTAAAACAGGCATCAGCATAAACAAGCCGAGCATTCTAAATGCAAACACACTCGCTAACGATACGGCGGCGCGTTTCTCTCGTGAATTAAGTGAAGATGCGGTCATTATTTGCGTGATCTTACTGTGTGAAAAAATTAGGCAAGGATTCTATCACAAGCTTGGCAATAATTAATCGTCTATAACTAAGGATTTTTTCAATGATCAAGGATTAATATTGCAGCGTATTATGCGATACTGAACAAATAATTTTGGCAATAAACGAGATAGCATGGAAAACATTGAAGTCCGAGGCGCCCGAACGCACAATTTAAAAGACATCAGCCTAACCATCCCACGTGATAAACTAATTGTTATCACTGGCTTATCTGGTTCAGGAAAGTCATCGCTTGCATTTGATACGCTGTATGCAGAAGGGCAACGCCGGTATGTTGAATCACTCTCTGCTTATGCAAGGCAGTTTTTGTCATTAATGGAAAAACCCGACGTAGATCATATTGAAGGCCTTTCCCCTGCTATTTCCATTGAACAAAAATCAACCTCGCATAATCCCCGTTCAACCGTGGGAACCATAACTGAAATCTACGATTACTTGCGTTTAATGTTTGCACGGGTTGGCGAACCTCGTTGTCCAACTCATGATTTACCGCTTGCAGCGCAAACAATTAGCCAAATGGTCGATACTGCATTAGCGCTGCCTGAAGGCACTAAGTTAATGCTACTTGCCCCTGTTGTTAAAGACCGTAAAGGTGAGCATGTAAAACTATTAGAACAACTTGCCAGTCAAGGTTACATTCGTGCCCGTATAGATGGTGAAGTATGCGACTTATCCGATCCACCACCGCTAGATTTACATAAAAAGCATACTATTGAAGTCGTGGTGGATCGCTTTAAAGTCAAAGACGGCCAGCAACAACGTCTTGCGGAATCATTCGAAACGGCACTTGAAATGTCAGGCGGCGTTGCCAACATTGCTTTTATGGACGATAGCAGTGCTGAAGAAATGCTGTTTTCAGCAAATTTTGCCTGCCCAACCTGTGGCTATGCGATGACCGAACTTGAACCGCGTTTATTTTCGTTCAATAACCCTGCAGGAGCTTGTCAAAGCTGTGACGGTTTAGGTGTAAGACAATACTTTGACCCTAATCGCGTGGTTCATAACCCTGAAATAAGTTTAGCTGGCGGTGCAATTAAAGGCTGGGATAAACGCAGCTTTTACTATTATCAAATGTTGCAAGCAGTTGCACAGCATTACGAGTTTGATTTAGATGTTCCTTATCAAGAGCTTGAAAAAGATCATAAAAAAATTATTTTAGATGGCTCTGGTGATACTAAAATTGCATTTAATTACCGTAATGACCGCGGTGATTTAATTACACGTAATCATGTATTTGAAGGCGTGTTAAACAATATGAACCGCCGCTACCGCGAAACTGAATCAAACTCAGTGCGTGAAGAACTAGCCAAATATCAAACCAGCCAAGCATGCCCTAGTTGTAAAGGCTCACGTTTGCGCCAAGAAGCACGCAATGTATTTATTGGTCAAACTAACTTGCCAACCATTACGCATATGAGTATTGGTGAGGCGATGAGCTTTTTTGAAAGCTTGCACCTGACTGGGCAAAAAGGCCAAATTGCCGAAAAAATTCTAAAAGAAATTCGCGACCGGTTATCGTTCTTAATAAATGTAGGCCTAAATTACTTATCACTTGAGCGCAGCGCCGACACACTTTCTGGCGGCGAAGCACAGCGTATTCGTTTAGCGAGTCAAATTGGTGCTGGGTTAGTGGGTGTTATGTATGTACTGGATGAACCTTCAATTGGTTTGCACCAACGTGATAACGACCGTTTATTGAAAACCTTAGTTCATTTACGCGATTTGGGTAACACCGTTATTGTTGTAGAACACGATGAAGACGCTATTCGCGCGGCTGACCATATTATTGATATTGGTCCAGGTGCTGGCGTACATGGCGGCCATGTTATTGCTCAAGGTACGCGCGATGATATTTTAGCAAGCAAAGACTCGGTTACCGGCCAATTTTTATCGGGCGTACGTAAAATTGAGGTGCCTAAAGAGCGCCATGCTACTAACGATAAATGGCTAGAGCTGTTTGGAGCAACGGGTAATAACTTAAAAAATGTTGATTTAAAAATACCATTTGGCTTAATGACCTGTATTACCGGTGTATCTGGCTCGGGTAAATCAACGCTCATTAACGATACCTTATTTAAACTTGCCCACACTGAACTCAACGGCGCAACTACTGCAGAAGCAGCTCCTTATGGGTCAATTGCAGGACTTGAGCACTTTGATAAAGTAATTGATATTGACCAAAGTCCTATTGGCCGCACACCGCGTTCAAACCCTGCCACTTATACTGGTATTTTCACTGGTATTCGTGAGCTATTTGCAGGTACTCAAGAAGCCCGTTCACGTGGTTACAAAGTAGGTCGCTTTAGCTTTAATGTTAAAGGTGGCCGTTGTGAGGCGTGTCAAGGCGATGGCGTTATCAAAGTAGAAATGCACTTCTTACCAGACGTATATGTACCGTGTGATGTGTGTAAGGGTAAACGTTATAATCGCGAAACCTTAGAAGTACAATATAAAGGCAAAAACATCAACCAAGTGCTCGACATGACCGTTGAAGATGCCCATGACTACTTTGATAAAATACCGGCTATTGCACGTAAACTTAAAACCCTAATGGATGTTGGACTTTCTTATATCCGTTTAGGTCAAGCCGCTACAACACTTTCGGGTGGTGAAGCACAGCGAATTAAGTTAGCACGTGAGCTTTCTAAGCGTGATACTGGAAAAACCTTGTACATTCTTGATGAGCCAACCACGGGGCTTCATTTTGCTGATATTGAACAGTTATTAGTGGTGCTTCATCGCCTACGCGATCATGGCAATACCATTGTAGTAATTGAGCATAATTTAGATGTAATAAAAACTGCCGATTGGATCGTTGATTTAGGCCCTGAAGGTGGTGCTGGCGGCGGTGAAATACTGATTGCAGGTACACCAGAAGAAGTAGCTGAATGTCAGCGCTCACATACTGGGCACTACTTAAAACCATTACTTTAAATATACATTATTAAAAAAGTACTTATTAAAATTATACAAAAATAGC
>NZ_BADW01000165.1:0-658 GCF_000241165.1 Pseudoalteromonas sp. BSi20439 | reverse complement strand
GTGACCAACGTGCCAGATAGAGGCCAGCTTGCGTCAATGACGAAAACTCGCACAAGAAGCATTGCGCAAGAAAGATATACGGGTATTAGCAGATAAAGGTTACTTCAGTCAGCCTGATATAAAAGACACTATCGATTTGGGTGCAGAGCCAATCATGCCCAAGACGGATACATCGTCCTCTGAAAAGAAAGGGATATTTAACCGCTCACTCTTCAAATACGATGCAAATAAAGATATTTACTTATGCCCCGCTGGTAATGAACTTCAAAATCGAATGCAGGTATTTGAGCAAGGTAAATACCTTGATGTTTACTTCAATCACATTGCTTGTCGAGATTGTAAAATAAGAAGTCAGTGCACTAACTCTAAAAAAGACCCTAGGCGAATAAGGCGGTGGGTGCATGAGATTCTGACAGAAGAAATGCTTCAAAAGCTAAAGAATCAACCTGAATTGATGCTTCATCGAAAGCAAACTGTTGAGCACCCCTTTGGCACAATTAAACTCTGGATGGGAGCTACCCACTTACTAACACGAGGTTTAAAAAGCGTGGGGACAGAAATAAGTCTTCATGTCCTAGCTTACAACTTCAGAAGAATGATAACAATTATGGGAGTTAACGGCCTAAGTAAAGCAATTAGAGTAGCGTTGCCATAGCAG
>NZ_BADW01000166.1:0-16258 GCF_000241165.1 Pseudoalteromonas sp. BSi20439 | reverse complement strand
TNTTTTTTATAGCATATTATTATGCGTACGTAATTTAACTTGAGGCTCTGCTGCTGGTACTTCGCCTGGGGTTATTTTATCTTCAAGCGCAGCAACTAGCCCCTCTTGGTCATTCGTGCCTAAGCGATACTGAGTGCCATCTTTAAGCGTTAATTGCACCGCACTAAAGCCTGATACCGAATAAATCCAACCATCATGTGTAATGCGAATACCAATACCATGACGGTATGAGTTTTGTACTGCCTTTACATCCACTATGTCTTCTAATGCTAATTTTTGGCCGGCAACACCTGGACCAAATGCCCAGCTAATATGAGTTTCGTCAACTTTAATGGTTAAACCATGAAATAAAAAACCCACCAGCACTAAAATACCCGCAAATACGATTAATGGGGCATCGGCACCGATTAAGTTCCATGCAAGCGCAACAAAACCACTGATCCACGCTAATACTACAAATATAAATACCGCATACTGCTTATGCTGATACATAACACTCTCAATTAAAAAGTTAAAAAAATTAAAAACTGTACACTAAGGTTGCACTGAGCTCTGAATCGTATTTAAGCTTATCTTCCTCAGGCTTAGAATTATAACGGTACATATACGCAAATTTAAGCGATACCGCGCCAACCACTTGGCTAATTAATGCCGTTTCTGACTTTAACCGAGAGTTAAGCCCAGACAATGACTGCTCTATACTAATATCCTGATTAAATCGGGTGCGCTCAGATACCAACCGTTCCCACTGCATTGCAATACGAAGTAAATAGCCCATTTTGTCTTTGTCGTCTTCAAGTGCTGTTGACTCATCATCAGCAACTGAGCGGTATAAACCTGGGCCAATATCTATATCTACTTTATTTTTAACCCCTTGATAAACACGTGCACCATAACCAGTTGCTACCGTGCTTTTAAAATCAAGGCCACTAAATTCATCTTCCTCGTAATCCCCATAAATAAAGAACGACGAGTTTTTAACCCCTACTTTATAGTTGCCTTGTGCAGATACAAACACGCGATTAGCAGTCACATCAGACTCACCTGTTTCTTCATTTTCGTCACGTTTGTAGAGGGAGTCTATTTTGAATTGATTTCGCCAGTTTTCAAAATCTTGATAAAGGTTCCCTTTAAGCTTAAAACTGGTTGAATTAGTGTTACCTTTACTTAAAATAAAACCAAATTCGGTATCGCCATACAGTACTTCGCCTTTGTGTAACTCATGAATCTCTTCATCTGAAAGCTGACCATACTCATGAAAATCTTCAAAAGGATCAACAGCCCAGCTAAAGCAGCTAAATAATAAAAGCAGTAATACAAAGGAGTTTCGCAAAATACGTTCTCTTGCAAATGGCAATAACAAAAAAGCGGAGAAATGGTTATTCACTTTCTTTCCACAAAATATGACAAAAAGGTGCATCTTTATCACGGCTAATTAAAATTTTCGCAAATAATACGTCTTCATTATCAAACTCAAGGCCTACTAATACTTGAATAAAATGCTCAGGTTCAATTTCTAAGGCAACAAAGTCTTGCCACTGTTCATCAGGCTCATCTTCTTCAATAAAGCCTAGCTCTTCACGGTGCAGGTTAAATTCTTCAACATCTTTATCGCTTAAATTATTGGGAGCTAGCTCTAAAAAATATCATAAGCTTGATGAGTTGCTTCTTCTATCGTAAATAAACGTGGACCTGACATGAATGGTTAACCTCTGAGCTTTTAAGTGGGTATCATAATATCAAAAGTTGTTGGGGTTTTGATAAAAAAACACGTTAAATACTGACTTTTTTATTTATTCCTAATACTTATAGATAGATTAACGATTAGTTAGCGTAAGGTGTTACCCTTAAAAATTAAGTTAATCGTTAAAGATAACAGACCCCATTTGCTTTAAAAAATTCACTTTGTTTTTATTCATCTTCATCCACTTTACTTAACATCAATAAAAACATAAGCTCAAACAACAGGTCAGAGGAGTGCATAATGATAAAATTAGAAAAAAACAGGGTATTGCCACTGTTACATTGCATCGCGAAGAAAAACAAAATGCCTTAAGCTTTGCTATGTTTGTTGAGCTTAACAAGGTGATTAAAAATATAAAAAAAGACGCCAGTATTCGTGCGGTTGTATTAACCGGTGAGGGTGAACACTTTTGTGCAGGACTCGATATCAATGCGGTTATGGCCTCACCATTCAACATTATAAAGCTCCTATTTAAATGGCTGCCTGGTAATCAAAACCTAGCACAAAAAGTAGTCTTAGGTTGGCAATCATTGAGTGTGCCTGTAATTGCTAAAATTAACGGAAATTGCCTCGGTGGTGGGCTACAAATAGCGCTCGGGGCTGATTACCGGGTTGTTCATCACGATGCCAAACTCGCCATTATGGAAGCGCGCTGGGGGTTATGCCCCGACATGGGCGCTAATGTTATGCTTGCAGGACTAGTAAAACGCGACCAAGCACTTTGGCTAGCAAGCCATGCTGACCCCATTAGTGCTCAACACGCTTTTGAACTCGGTTTAGTAACAAAAACAACCGACGATACAGATAAAGCAACGAAAGAAATGCTTGATACATTACAAGCACGTTCACCTGACACATTAGCGGCAATAAAGCGAGTAACTCAACAAAGCTATAAAGCCCCAGCTCGAAAAATACTCGCCAAAGAAACATGGAGCCAAATTCGCTTATTAATCAACCCCAATACTAAAAAGGCCATTGCTAAAGCAAAAGGTAAAACTGGTATTGAGTTTGCAAACGCCAAGCGCTGGTAACATTGATGCTAATACTAAGGCACAATGCACAAAACAGCGTTATTTGTTAAAGTGATAATCCTCTATTGTATTGAGTCATCGCCATGAAATACTTTTTAAGTAGCGCTATCATTTTGCTTTGTTTGGCAGCGGGCAAACTTATTATGCACTTTATTGATGCCAGTTTCCCTGCGCCACTGTTAGCAATGGTTATTTTACTGGTACTGCTTTTATCAGGCATTGTTAAAGAGCAACAACTTACCCCATGTGCCTCGCCTATTTTAAATGTAATGCCTATTTTCTTTATTCCTGCAGGCGTTGGCTTTATTGAACACTTGGGACTTATAAAAACCCATTGGCCATTTTTAACCACCGTGATGATTATAGTGCCCTTTAGTAGCTTAATTTTAGTAGCCAGTATCGTTGGTCACTTTAAAGGCACTGAAAACAATGAGTGAGCAAATCAGTGCAATAACGCCAAGTCTTTGGTGGTTAACTATCCCTTTTATAATCGCTCTTTTTTTAGGGCTAAAAATGCTCAATGTGAGAGTGAGTCACAGCATATTAAAATCCCTCACAAACCCCGTATTTTTAAGTATTGCAATAATTGCCTTATTATTAGTTAATCTACATTTGCCTTATGCGAAATTTTCCTCTCATAGCCAACTACTTAGTTGGTTACTCGAGCCTGCAATCGTTGCGTTAGCCCTGCCCTTATATCAGCAGTTTATGCATATTCGAAAAAACTTTTTACTCATTTTTGTCACTTGCAGTATTGGTATTGTTAATGCCACATTGGTGGCTTTTGTATTAAGTATTTTATTTGCTGCCCCCTCGCAACTCAGCGCCTCAGTTGCCGCACTCAGCGTTACGACACCTATTGCATTACTTGTCACCGATTCACTTGGGGGGATCAGCTCGTTGGCTGCTGCCATGGTTATTTTTATTGGTTTACTTGGGGCTTTGTTTGGCTTTTTATTACTAAAACTAATTAAAATATTTAACTTTGAGGCACAAGGCATTGCAATGGGAACGGCTTGTCACGCTATAGGTACAGCCGCTGCAATTGCCGAGCACCCAAAAATAGGGGCGTTTTCATCAGTGGCTATGGCATTGAGTGCGTTATTAACTGCGGTGATAGTACCACTATTATATCCATTTTTTGTGAGCACTTTGTTATAGTAAGTTGATAACAATCTAACTAAAACTAGAGCCCACCATGATCAGTTCCGAAATTCAGCAATTTGAAAAATACTACGCCCTACTTACCGAGTATTTAGTCACCTATAGTATGCAAATAGTCGGCGCTATTTTTATACTATTGGTTGGGCTGTGGGTGGCGAAAAAGCTCGCCGAAGGTGTTGCCAATTTAATGACGCGGCATAACGTCGATATTACCTTAACCAACTTTGTCAGTAATGTAGTGAAAGTACTGCTAATCATTATGGTGATCATTATTGCGCTTGGTAAAATTGGTATTAGTGTGACCCCATTTGTTGCTGCAATAGGTGCAGCCTCATTGGGTGCAGGCTTAGCGTTACAAGGCATGCTTTCTAATTATGGCGCGGGGCTTGCTATTATTGCTACACGGCCATTTGTGGTCGGCGATACCATAGAAGTAAAAGGTGTTAGCGGCCAAGTAAAAGTAATTGAGCTGGGGCACACCGTATTAATTAATGAAGAAAAAGTAGAAATAACCATTCCCAACAAACATATTGTTGGCGAAATTCTGCATAACTCATTTAGCTACTCTTTAGTAAAAGGTGAAATAGATATTGCCTACAGTGCCTGCAGTGATACAGCAATCAACCTAATTGAAAACGTGCTCATACAGCATGAACTCGTCGCTAAAAAACCCAATGCACAAATTGGCATAGAGCGCTTTGCTGATAGCGGCGTTACTATTAGCTATCGCTATTGGGTACCCACCACTAAAATTATTGAAACTAAGCTTGCTATTAATGGCAGCGTGTATAAAGCAATTAACGATGCCAATATTGAAATTCCGTTTCCACAACGCATTGTTACACTTAATAAAAATAACTAGCACTTCTCATGTGATTAACGCAAAAAGTTAAGTGCACTAATAACTATAAAAATGAGCCAATTATGCAGCAACCGCCTTTTTATCTAGGTGAATGGCAAGTAACCCCTGCCAGTAACACCCTTCAACGCGCTGAAGAACAAAAACAGCTAGAGCCCAAAGCCATGGATGTTTTGCTGTACTTGTGTCAAAACCAAGCAGAGATTGTCAGTAGCGACGCGTTATTAACTCACTGCTGGGCAAACACAGAAACCGGCGATAATCCTCTGCATAAAACTATCACTCAACTTCGAAAAGCCCTGGGTGATAAGGCAAGCGCTCCGCAATACATAGAAACCATACGTAAACGGGGTTATAGGGTTATTGCAACGGTTGAGTTTCCATTGGCTGATGACCTCCCCAGCCAAGTTAACACATGGCAAGGCGGCTCTCCTTTTTTAGGTTTGAGTGCATATAACCCAACCGATACCCACTTATTTTTTGGTCGTAATCACGCCATCAGCACGTTACTAGAGAGCGTATCAAACCAAGTAACATTACAGCGCGCATTTTGTTTAATCCTTGGCCCTAGTGGCACGGGTAAATCATCATTAGTTAATGCGGGTATATTGCCAAAGCTACTCGACGAGCGAGGCTATAACGGCATTAGAGTAATGTCGTACACCCAACTAGACTTTGCAGATGTAGCTCAAAATAGGCTGTATTTAGATCTCGCCTCAGCCATGCTCGATTGGGATATTAACGACATTCCAGTATTTACAGGGTTAAGCGCACAAACGCTGGCGCAGCAGCTAGAACATGACATAGATAATGTTATTAGTTGTTTAAAAAATACAATTGCAAATACTCAAACAGCAGCAAAAACGCCGCAATTGTTTTTGTTTATAGACCGCTTAGAAGTGCTACTTTCCTCACCGCTATTTAGTAACGACACCCGAAGTCATTTTTTATCTGTTATTGAGCGTTTAGCGACCTCTAAAGCGGTGATTGTATTTAGTGCCTGTCGAAACGATTTTTACCCTTTAGTGGTTGAGCAGCCAAGCCTTATGGCCGGCAAGGCTCATGGCGCGCATTACGATTTAACCCCGCCAAATCGCCATGAACTACAACAAATTATTCGCTTGCCAGCGTTAACCGCTAATTTAACGTTTTCACACGACCCAAACACTAAAACCCCGCTGGATGAAATACTTTGCGCCGATACCGTCAACAATCCAGATGCACTGCCCATGCTGCAATACACACTGCAAGAGCTGTATTTACAGCGCAGTGATAATAATGAGTTATTGCACAGTGTGTATGAAAAACTCGGCGGTATTGAGGGTGCCATTGGCAAAAAAGCCGAAGAAGTATTTATAGGGCTTTCTCAGGCGCAACAACAGCAACTAAAAAGCGTGTTATCGCAATTAGTAACACTAAACCCAGATGGTAAAACCATTACGAGCCGCGCAGCCCGCTTACAAGCGTTAACCAAAACCAGTCAAAAAGAGCTGGTTCAAGCCATGGTCGATAGCCGCTTATTTGTATCGCATTTACAAAACCAAGAAGCTTACTTTAGCCTTGCCCACGAGGCATTATTACGCCAATGGCCACGTGCCAAACAGTGGATTAATGACCATAAAGATGCCCTTGCTATAAAAAGCCGCTTACACCACCACACGCAACAATGGCTTAATGAGCACAAAAGTAACGCCTACTTGTTAGCACCGGGTAAACCGCTGCAAGAAGCCGTTACCTTATTAAACGACAACATATTCGAACTAGACGATGACGAACGCGCGCTTATAACCAGTTCTCTTAAACACAGTAAAACAAAAACAACCATAAAACGCGGCACAGTCGCTCTACTTTGTTTACTCACCTGTGTTGCCTTATTTATGAGTGTTACCAGCTTTCAAGCGCAGCAACTTGCACAGCAAAAACGCCAAGAAGCCGAAAGCTTACTAGGGTTTATGGTTGGTGATTTTGCCGACAAGTTACGCAGCGTAAAGCGTATGGACTTACTTGATGGCATTAGTAATAAAGCACTTGAGTATTTTACCAATCAAGTAGAGGAGCCAAGCTCACTATTTAACTTTAGTAATCAACAAGCCGAATTTAAAAGTCGCTTTCAGTACGCGCAAACTCTGGAAGCCATGGGTGAAGTGGCCTATTCTCGCGGTAAAACCATTGAGGCCTTCACCGCCTTTGAAAACGCCCGCACTCGCCTTGAAGCATTATTAAAAATCCAACCAAACAACTTAGAGTTACTCACGCTTGCCGGTGCCAATGCTTTTTGGCTCGGTCAGCTTCATTATGATAAAAGCGATTACGCAGCCACTGAGCCATTATTTAAAAAATATCATGCCTACAGTGAGAAAATGTATTCATTAGCACCGAATGATTTTAACTCGATTATGGAGCTATCGTATTCGCATAATTCGCTGGGTTCTTTATACACAGAGAAATTTGACTACAGCGCAGCGAAACAAAGCTTTACAAAATCGCTGGCCCTTAAAAACAAAGCGCTTAAGCTTAAACCCAATAATAAAAACTTATTGCGCGATAAAGCAGATACCATCAGCTGGCTTGCTAAAACCGAAGAAGGGCTCGGTGATTTTAATGCCGCGCTAACCATGTATGTAAATGCCTCAAGTGAATTGTCAAATATGCTATTGAATTATCCCGATGATGCAAGTTTATCAAGCAGTTTAGCTTATACTTATATTCAGCAAAGCTATCTTTTAAGTTATTTACCCAATAGACAACCTGCCTACGAAAAAGCACAGCAAGCCACTAATACAATTAATAACGCTATATTGCAGGATCCAAAAAGTAAGTACTTTCAAGATTCATACTATCGCTTTTTAGCCTACCAATTGATGCTTTCAGCCGATAAAAATATTAATGAACAAGTAAATGAAATTATTAAATTTGTCAAAAATCAATACTTCGACAATAAATTTATTATAAATACACAAGTAAGCCTTATACACTATTTTATTGATAGGCTGTCACAGCACAAAGCACAGGAGTTATTAATTGCGCTGGAGAGTGATACAAACTATCAAGAGTACATAGCTAATCAAGTGAAAATTGGCGATAACATAATACCGATACGGGTTAATTTACTTAAAGCTAAGTTAAGTACAACCAGCAAGCAGCGAGAACAGTTTTGCTTAAATGCGCTTCAAGCCATTATTAAAACAGCAGAAAAAGATCAAAGTGTTCGTATCACATACCCGCTGGTACAGGTGTACACTTGCTTAAATCGAGCTGACGAAATCCCCAAAATAAAAGCAAACCTAGTAAAACTAGGCATTACTAATTTTAAACTATGACTATGAATAAAAAAGGAAATAATATGAATAACACTCAAGAACTAATTCACTTTACAGTTAACATTGTACTAGGCAGTGACGACGAAGCTAACTTTACATACTCTATAGATGGTAAAGAAGTGACTGGCGGCGGAGTTGTAAGAACCGAGACTGCGGGCATTTATAGTTTAGATGAAACCACAATTGAAAATGGATTTTTATTTACTGGCGCGACTATTACTGATGTCGATAAAGAAACGCCTTGCGCCCAAAACTTCAGCTTTAAAGTAAGCGATAATGGCCGCAAAATTACTATTATCGATACCGATGAAAACCCAGGTACTGCCTGTTTGATATTTAATGTTGAGTGCAACGGCACAGCCTATGAAAGCACTGATCCGCAAGTTGAAAATAGAGGTGAAAATTAATTAACAACGATTAATTATTTATTTTTAAATTGCACAGAGCTGATTTATTCCTTTGCAATTTTATAAGCCAAACACTTTAACGTTTACACATACCAAGCAGCATCATTAATAACTATCCTTTATTACTAATTTATAATAAAAACCTCAACTTTCAATTGCTGAGTAACTAATTTTCACCTTGCATAGGTTACTTAAAACCTGTGCAAACATGCTTTTTATCATTAAATATCAGCAAGTTAAAAACAGAAGATTACCGAAAGGTTTAATTGCACTTTTTTAAGTAAATTTGTAGACATCAAAAACGTCTGTACCATGCTAAGGCTAAAACGTGTCTAAACAAATTAATAACAAAGAAACTGCAGCAATTAAAAATGATAAAGCGCTCTCCTTCGATTGTGCTTCATCGAGCCCTTTTTTAAATGCTCAATTTAGTGCTTTAATTGAATTGTTTAATGGCACTGCTGAAGGAATATTTGTAATTAATGAACAAGGTGATTTTGAGTTTGTTAATCCAAAAGCTGCGCAATTGTTTGGTCACTCACAGCAGTCATTGATTGGTGATAATTTATTAACATTTTTAAACGATGCCGACCTTGAAAAGTATAAGCAAACCCTATCGAATTGGATTAGCATTAAAGATACAACGCTAAGCTATGGCCCTAATGAAGTAACAATTAATAAAGCCAATGGCGATGTGATTGAAGCCGACCTATCAATCTCAAGCATGCCTAAAAGTATCGCATCGGCGCAAAAGCTTTATGTGTGTATACTTCACGATCTTAGTACCCATAAAGCCATGTACAACCGTTTAAAAGTACAGGCCTCAACCGATCATTTAACTGGGCTTGCTAACCGTTTAGCTTTAGATGAGTCATTAAAAAAATATTGGCAAGAGAGTATTCAAAGCCAACAACCTCTAACCAGCATATTGATTGATGTTGACCACTTTAAAAAATTCAACGACACCTATGGGCATATTAAAGGCGATAAATGCCTACAAAAAATTGCAAAGCTAATTTTACAGTGTGTACCCTCAAGAGAATGTTTAGCGGCTAGGTATGGCGGTGAAGAGTTTGCAATAGTTTTGCCCCGTTGCGATATTAAAAGTGCAACCATTGTTGCAAAACAAATCGAGCAACTCGTTAATAAGATGACCTTCACAGATATTGGCTTACCACCAGAGGTTAAAATTACCATAAGCCAAGGTATAGCCTGTGAGCATCATAATCAATATAGGACATATGAAGCGCTTTTATGTGCAACCGATACAGCACTATACCGAGCTAAAAAAGAAGGACGCAATAGAATAAGCTCTATCATTTAACGAATTAGTAGCATTATGCCCAAAACAAGCGCTAATAAATAGGAATTAGCGCTGAACTGAGACAGCTTCACAGTAGTAACAAACTACCTAATCCTAAAAAGGTTACAAAGCCGACAATATCAGTGACTGTGGTTAAAATAACTGAGCCTGATAATGCAGGGTCAATTTTCATTTTATCTAAAATAGACGGGATCACTACGCCCGCCAATGATGCAGCCACTAAATTCAGCAGTATTGCCACAGTAATGGTTATACTAAGCATAATATCGTTAAACCATAGGAAAGTTAGCAAGCCAATCACTAAAGCCCATACCAAGCCATTTACCGCGCCCACACGCAGCTCTTTTTTAAGCAGTGCCTTACGGTTGGAGTCGGTAACCTGACCAAGCGCAAGACCACGCACTATAACCGTTAAGGTTTGGCTTCCGGCAATACCCCCCATTGAAGCGACAATCGGCATCAATACAGCTAAAGCAACCACTTGTTCTATGGTGGCGCCAAATAAACCAATAAACCACGAGGCTAAAAATGCGGTTGCTAAGTTGATACCTAGCCAAATACCTCGGTTTTTAGCACTTTTGCGAACACTAGCAAATAGGTCTTCGTCTTCTCGTAAACCACCAGCCTTTGCTGTGGCTTCGTCAGCGATTTCCTGACGTAATTCATAAGCTGATGCAATGGTTAATCGCCCTATTAGTTTGTTATCGGCATTAACCACGGGCATGGCCATTTGTTCACTATGAATAACCACTTCAGCGGCTTCATATAAATCATGGTCTGCATGCAATGAGGTAAAGTCATGATTAGCTAAGGTCATTAAACTCTCATTATCATGCGCTTTTATCAGGTCATTAACTGCCACTTCGCCTATTAAGCTGCCTTTGCGGCTCACTAAATAAATCACTTCGCTGTACTGCGGTAACCCTTTGTGGAGTAACTTTTTAGCGCCGCCGGCTGTGAGTTTGTCTGACACCTTTAAAAAGTCAAAGCCAATCCAGTGACCTAGTTGCTCAGGCGTATATTGTTGCGCCAGCTCGTATTGTTTGGTTTGTGCTTCATCAAGCTGCTTTTTTGCATAATCAATAAAGCGCTGCGGGATCACTTCTTCTAACTCAAGCAGCTCTTCAACGTTAACTTCGTCTAATAATTTAAAACCGTCACTGTCATCTAGGGTTTGCAGTAACCATAAACAGCTATCTTCACTTAAATTAACGAAAATTTCGTGTTGCGTGTCTTCATCTAGTAAATGCCAAATTTCAAGGCGCTGCTCTTTAGGAATAGCTTCAAATAATAAGGATAAGTGTTCCGTTGATAAGGTTTGCTGAGCATCAATAAGTAATTTATTTTTGCGCTCAGTGGTATCACACTGCAATAAGTCGTTTATGAGTTGTGGTAACTGATCAACCGGATACTCTATCATTTAAAAACCCTAAAATAGTCTTTCACTATAAATTTACTGTAATAAGTAAGCACTTATTAATGAGAATAGCTAATAGTGTACATTAGACACGCATAAAAATATTAAAAATACGCTGTGTTGTTAAATATTTATGGTTGTAGCGTGCTATAAACTATCGCGCTTTAGCTAAAAATAAAGCCAAAAAAAGCCGTAACTAAACACGTTACGGCTTGCTAAAAAATTAATAACTCAGCGCTATTTATATTTTAAATTGCCCCACTAGGTCACCCAAGTTCTCACCGCGTCCCGCTAAGTGCTTACTAACTGAAGAAGTGGTTTTACTCGACTGTGTTAACTCATTAACTATTTCTTGAATAGCATACACGTTACGGTTAATTTCTTCTGTAACACTACTTTGCTCGGTAGCGGCAGTGGCAATTTGTGTACTCATATCATTAATGGTGGTCACGGACGTAGTTACCGCACCTAAGCTTTCAGATATAGCCCGTGAAGACTCAACTGAGCGGTTACAGCTTTGTTGACTCGCATGCATTGCATCAACCGCTGCCGTTACTAAATTATGTAACTCGCTTAGCATTTCGTTAATTTCTAATGTGCTGTCTTGGGTTCTACTCGCCAGGCTTCTTACTTCATCAGCCACCACCGCAAACCCACGGCCTTGCTCACCTGCGCGTGCCGCTTCAATAGCCGCATTTAATGCCAGTAAGTTTGTTTGTTCAGCAATGCCACCAATTACACTTAATACGCTATTAATTTTTTTAGATTGCTCACTCAAGGAGTTAACCTGCTCTGCGGCTTGATTAATTTCGCTCATTAAGTTTGATACTTCGCTCAGTGAAACATCTACACAATCTTGCGCGTTGGCCACTTCTTTTGTCGCTGCCTGCGTTGATACCGCAACTTGCGTGGTATTTTGCGCTACCTCATGCGAGGTTGCTGACATTTCGGTAATCGCTGTTGCCACTAAATCGGTTTCATGGTTATGCTTTAATAATTTATCTTCAATTAGCAATGTTTGCGTATTAATGTCTGAAGAAGCTGTTTTAACGTCACTTGTTACATCAACCACTCCGGCAATAATACTGTGTAGCTTGCTCACAAATACATTGAAAGATTCACCTAACTGACCAATTTCATCATGAGTATCTATTTCTAAACGTCGGGTTAAATCCCCCTCCCCTTTGGCAATATCGTCTAAGCTTTGCACCATACGTTTAATTGGTTTTAGCATATTATTAGAAGCGTACAACGCACCGGCTGCTGCTAAACCAAGCAGTAGAAGTGAGATTAAAACCAAAGTGGTCATTTTTTCGCTTAAATGGCGCTCCATGGTTGTTTGATATTTTACCAGTTCGGCTTCAATATCATCCATATATGTGCCAGTGCCTATCATCCAATTAGTACCTGGGATCATGGCTGCATAACCAATTTTTTCGACTAAGCCGCTAGTATTGGGCTTTTGAAAATGATAAGTAAACGAGCCACCGCCTTTACGCGCTTGCTCAAGTAAGCCAACCACTATTTTTTTACCGTTAGGGTCGGTCATGCCTATTTTACTTTGCCCTTCTATCGCATCACCCAGTAATGCATGAAAAACACTAATACCATCGGTATCATAAATAAAGTAGTAACCATCTTCACCAAAGGTTAAATCTCGCAACGCATCTTTAGCGTCTTGTTCATTTCCTTGCGCTAATTGGTATTGCACTACTTTAGAGCCGATTTCTATTTCTGTTCTTAATAGAGTTTGTTTATCAGCAATTAATTTAGTTTTGAACTCATTAAAGTTTTGCTGTTGATTTTGCATCTCTAAATAATAAGAACCTGCCATAAAACTGATTAGTAATACAATCAAAGGTAAAACAGCCAGCAGTAGCAATTTGGTTTTTAAGCTTAAATTACCCATTATTTCTCCAATTAACATTATAAGCTATCAAGCTTTTTATTTTGCAGCCACTTAGCAACTACGTTTCCATTGTTTGTATTACTGACAACAGCGCTACACTTGTATATAAATTAAGCACAAACAGGGTTGTTGCGCAATTTAATACACTCGTATGTTAGTAAAACATACTAAAATCAACTTTATAACTAGACGATAGTATAAAAGCAGTAATAAATAACTGATTTTTCTCATGCTATAAATTCTTACTAGTGCACAGCTTATTACCTTACGATTAAATCTTAACTAACCTCAGTAACACTATTTTAGCTTTAATGAAAATTAAATATTGGGCATCACACAAAGGCCTTGCTTTCTGAGTTAAAACACAAATAATGAAGCAACTAACTACTGGGTAAGAATGAGGAAAATGAGTTATATACTAACCACCCAATGCGCAGACGATATAGGTTTAATCGCCAAAATTACCGGACTGTGTAATGAGCATAATTTAAATATTATTCGTAATAACGAATTTGTAGATAAAGATGCGCAGCGCTTTTTTATGCGCACAGAGCTTACAGGCGAACCACATACTGAGTTTTTGTCACAACTGCGCGATGTATTACCTGCTGGCGCAAAAGTGGCACTGCACGGCGAAGAAAAAACCAAAGTGGTACTATTAGCTACAAAAGAAGCTCATTGTTTGGGCGGCATGTTACTTAAGCAATTTGAACAAGCCCTAAACATAGAGATACTAGCCGTTATCGCCAATTACCCTACTTTAGAGCCTCTAGTGAAAGGGTTTGATATTCCTTTTCATGTAGTTTCTCATGAAGGACTTACGCGCAGTGAGCACGACGAAAAAGTCGGTGACTTAATTGTCAGCTATAACCCAGACATTATTGGCCTAGCTAAATATATGCGTATTTTAAGCCCTGAATTTGTAGGTCGTTTTGAGGGTAAAATCATTAATATTCATCACTCATTTTTACCTGCTTTTATTGGTGCAAAACCATATCATCAGGCGTTTGAACGTGGTGTGAAAATTATCGGTGCCACGGCTCACTTTGTTAATAATGAGCTAGACGAAGGCCCTATTATTTTACAAGACGTATCGAGTGTGACTCATGCGAATACAGCTGAGATGATGGCTAAAATGGGTAAAGATGTGGAAAAAACGGTGTTTTGTAAAGCACTGCAACTAGCATCAGAACATAAGCTGTTTATTAATGGCAATAAAACCGTGGTATTTTCATAATTAGCTTTATATCAAAATTAAAAATGCCAGCTACTAAGCTGGCATTTTTTATAAGTAAATATTAAACCTTACCTAATTAGGGTGTGTAATACGTTGGTGCCCCAGGGCCTACTGGCATACCTAAAACAAATACCCATAAATAAAACAGTACCACCCAGCCAACAAAGAAAATTAAGCTGTATGGCAACATAGTGGCTACCAAAGTACCTATTCCCATGTCTTTTTTGTATTTAGTGGCAACCGCGAGGATTAAACCAAAGTAACTCATCATCGGAGTAATTAAGTTAGTTACTGAATCACCAATACGGTAAGCCGCTTGAATTGTCTCGGGGGCATAACCTATAAGCATCAGCATAGGAACAAATATAGGTGCTGTTACTGCCCACTGCGCTGACGATGAGCCTAAAGTTAAGTTAACTAACGCACACATTAAAATAAACAGTACAAATACTTCCGGTCCAGTTAAGCTAAGTGCTTGTAGTAATGCGGCACCATTAATCGCTAAAATCGTACCTAAGTTAGTCCATTTAAAAAATGCCACAAACTGTGCAGCAAAAAACACTAATACAATGTACATGCCCATAGAGCTCATACTTTTGCTCATGGCATTGATCACGTCTTTATCATTTTTCATGGTACCAACCACGCGACCATACACAAAACCTGGAATACCAAAGGTGACAAAAATAAACACCACAATCCCTTTTAAAAACGGAGAGTGAGCAACCAGCCCCGTTTCAGGATTACGTAAAATACCGTCGGCAGGAACAATAGTCCAAGCAAGTAACAATGAAACCAGAAGTAATGAAACCCCAGCCCATTTTAAACCTGATTTTTCTTTGTCAGTTAAACCCGCAATATTATTTTGAGCTAAATCTTCACTGGCTTCATCTGGATTATATTTACCTAAACGTGGCTCAACAATTTTCTCAGTAACAAGTGTGCCTAAAACAGCAATTAGCAACACCGAAATCATCATAAAATACCAGTTTGCTTCAGCGCCAACTTGGTAAGTTGGGTCAATCATTTGTGCTGCAGGCGTAGTAATACCCGCTAATAACGGATCGATAGTGCCAAGTAATAAATTAGCGCTATAGCCGCCCGATACACCAGCAAACGCTGCAGCAAGACCTGCAAGCGGATGACGACCTAAGCTATGAAATATCATTGCCGCTAGCGGAATCAATACCACATAGCCAAGCTCAGACGCTGTGTTTGATAAAATAGCAGCGAAGACCACCATAAAGGTTACTAAGCGTTTAGATGCACCCATAACCATGCCACGCATTGCCGCAGACAATAACCCTGAATGCTCGGCAACACTCACACCTAATAGCGCCACTAACACCGTACCTAATGGAGCAAAGCTAGTAAAGTTAGTCACCAAGCCCGTTACAATACGCTGTAAGCCCTCAGCACTGAGTAAGCTAACCACTTCAATTACACCATCTGGATCGCGCCCAGCAGAGCCCTCAGGACGAGGATCGATGGCACTTAGTCCAAACCAATCGGCAACGCCACTAAATAAAATAATGGCAATACAAAACAGCGCGAATAAGGTAATTGGATGGGGAAGCATGTTCCCTAAAAATTCTACTGTGGCTAAAAATCGATTGAACCAGCCGCCCTTTGCGACCTGATTTTCATCTTGGGATGTGTGTGGTGAGTCTATTGAGTCTGACATACCATGCTCTCTTAATTACAAAATGCCCGTAACCTAGCATTATTTTCTGAGCAGGTCATGTAATAAAGATGAATGACTTGTTATGTCATGGTAATTAACTAATTGGTTTGTTGTAATGGGATTGCAAAAAAGAGGCTTTCGCCTCTTATTTAGTCTGCTTAG
>NZ_BADW01000167.1:0-9690 GCF_000241165.1 Pseudoalteromonas sp. BSi20439 | reverse complement strand
TAAAGCAGATGAAAATTGAGAAGCAAATAAAGCTGACTCAGAATTACATGCTGAAAGATCGTTATAGACTCTAGCTAGTTGTTGAATAGGGTTTTGTGAATCAGTAAGTTGTTTTCCATCCTTCCAAATGTATTCAATTTGAACGTTATCTAATTGGAAAGTATTATCATGGTTTATTGTAAATTGGAAAAACTGTGTACCTGAAATTATGGCAAGGTGGTCAGGTGTAGGTGCAGCCTCACCATAAAGCTGATTTTTTACTTTTTTAAAACATTGTTGAGTAAAATGCTCACACGAAAACTCTACAATCCTAGTTCCGTTATCAGTAATAAATTCATCCCAATAACTGCTCTGACAATTACTCCATCCATCTAAAGCATTACCGATGCTAGTTGTACCGTAGTTATTAATGTATCCATTTTTAACTACATCTAAGTCACTACCACAAGAAATTAAAATGGGAAGCATAGATAAGGTTATTAACACTTTTTTCATCACAATAAAGCTCTCTGATAGTTTTAATTTAAAGAATAGGGTTATCCATAAGTGTTTTTAGTTCTTTGTTCAATCCATAAATAAAATAATTCATACCAAAAAAACCATTAAGAAATTTTGAAAAGGAGATAGGGGCTTAGAGTTTAATTGGCTTTTTAAATCGAAGGCTAGTTTAGCTGAAATAAGAAGTGGCAAAAATCCCGTTAGGGTTATTGAAGTTAAGATACCTTCAGCATTAACTCCCGATAAGGCTATAACCTCAAACAAACAAGCTAAAGTCATCAAACCACCTCCCGCTTTAACATCAATTTTTGCACTTTGGAATACTGTATTTAATAGTACTAGACAGATCACCATCCCTCCAGGCAGAAAGCCAATTATGAATATTGAAGTAAACGTTGGTATATAAAATTGATTCAAGGCAATGATATATTTGTCTTTTACAAAATTTTGAGATTCTTGCTTTTTGTAACTCACCTCTAATTTTAATTTGTTTAACGCCGCTACAAGTTTTCTGGCTTGCTCTGAAGATAAATTTTTTCTTAGTTCAATGTAACCTTTTGATATTCTATTTTGAATTGTTTCAATGTTTGTTTTCAAAACCTTGGCAAGTATAGGAATAGAAAGGTTATCTGATTCATTTGAATAGTAAGTCACAGTATATTTCTTCGTATTATTGTTTTCTTGCTGATATTTAAGAAAGCATCGTTGTAATTGTTCTGCAAAGTTTTGCCCATCAATTAAGTACGGTATTGCTATGTAGTGCTTATGTTCTTTTTGTGCTTTATCACAGAATGTTAGAACTAACTCTTTATTTTTAATAGTTATATCTTCTATTTCTGCAAATGGAATTGTAATGTTTTGGCCTGTAAATCTATTGAATGTAGTGACTGATTCGTTGGTGAATTGGCAGTATAGATTTCTAGATTTTTTACTAGGGAGCATATTCAATACCAGAGGTAACATAGCAGCGCCGAATATAGTACACACTATTGAAAAAACATTTTTTACTAGGATATCTAATAGTTCCCTAATTTCGGGGAACCGCGATAATAAAGTGTGGAGAGGACGTGGATAGCTAAAGCTTCCTTGATGTAATTGTAGGTAAATACCGAGAAAGATCAAAAAAATTGAGAATATTAAGCCTGCAAAAAGTAACTTTTTATTGATATTGAATGTACTATGACTCACTTCTTTTCCTCTTTAATCGTAATGTTTAATTGTTTATTAGAGTAGGAATAAATGCTATAAGCCATTTTCTTAGTCGAAATAAGAAAAACGATGATATAAACTTCTTTTATTTGTACCTAACATATTACTTTATTGTTAGTTTAGGGAATTAAAATGAGCGTGAACGAGGGCAGTACAAGGGAGTTTGGCAATACAAGGGTGCTATTACACAGCTTAGGTTCATCATGCTATCGCATTGAGTGGTATAGCAAGATGACAGGGGCATCAACCAGCCTGGCACGGATTAAATTGGGTAAATATTTAGTGCTGCGTAAATGGGCTTCGGCGCTTAATATACAGGATGTATCGAGTGAGTTTGATCGGCGTAATAGCGCGCTCATCCACTTTTTAAGTAATGTAGATATCATTAAATCTAATGACGAGATGATCCTCATGGCAAAACAGCATTGTGTTAACCTTTTTACCAATTATGAAGGCTTAAGGCCGATCAATAAAGTCACTTTTCCTAAACCTAGATTGCAAGGGGCTATTGGCAAAAAAGTGATTATTAAATCAAAAGTCGGTGATACAGAAATTGCCGAAGGGTTGTTATTGCAGTTGGTTGGCAATCAGGCAGAAATACAAGTATCAGCAAGTGAAGATGACATTTTACATGTTCGTAAGAAGTTTAATTCCAAGCAAGTTTATATTCGCTAGCGGACTTGTTCATCAGTTAATATGGGGAATGTTACTGTGATAGTGAAGCCCTGCTCATTTGAGAATGTACATTGGCCGCCAAGTGCCATCGCGCGCTCATCAATAAAAGCGAGACCATAACCGCCTGAATGTGAAGTCTTTGTTACAGCATGACCATTATCTTGAATAAGCAAAGTAATGTGATCTGAGCTTGAATTTAAATTTATAACAAGCTCAGAAGCGCTGCTGTGCTTTATGCAGTTGGTTACTGCTTCTTGGCAAATTCGATAGATTGCAATTTGATGATCTTCACTGAGATCTTTGTTTAAGCATAAATGCGTTGTATATTGAATTTTTTCCTTATACATTAAGCTTTTTAATTGGCCGCTTGACAGTGCTCTTGCTAACCCTACCTCATCCAGTTCACGTGGGCGAAGATAATGCATCAGGTGGTAAACTGAATCGTACATTCCATTCGCATTCTGTTTTAGTGCAGCGATAATATCAGCCGCTTGCTGATCCGTCATGCTGGCTAAAACGGCAAGGTCGGTTTTAAATGCGGTAAGGTTTTGTCCCAACTCATCATGCAACTCTTGCGACAAATGCTTCCTCTCACTTTCTTGCACATTCACCATTTTAATCGCCAATTGTTGGTTTTTTGCTAACAGTGTTCTTAGTTCTAAATTTGTGGTTGTTAGCATATTATTATTGTGTCGCAGCTCTGCGGCAGCGGCACCTAGTAACAAGCTTGTTGCTGCATTTGTCAAAATAAACAATTGGCTAATGTAGGTGTTAGTTGCATCGTGGCTGATGCTTGCTTCTAAAATTATCAGACCATTTGCACCTGCTGCTGCGAATATAGCGCCGGTAATACCAAAGTGATATGAAAACCAAATAATAGGCAACAAGGATGCTAAGCGCAGCAGTGGGTAAATATCGGGTCGCAGTAAATACATTGATAATACCAGTAAGGTAAAAACAATGACTGCAAGAGTCAACTTCAGTCCACCTTGAAGGTTAACAGCTCGCTGGCAACTACTCGCACACAAAATGATAAAAGGCGCGATAAATAAGCTGCCAGTTAAATCGCCCAAGGTCATATTGAGCTGATATTGTAGCAGTTGCTTGCCTTTTAACCAAGTTGTGAATTCAAAAGAGCTAGCAAATAAAAACCACTTTGATGCGGTTGCTATACTGGCTAATAAAATAAGTGATAGTACACCTTTACTATCTTTAATCGTAGGGGGCCAGCGACTTTGCTTAAAAGCGAAAATGATGGCGAAATAAATCGCTTCTTGCCACACACCATGAAATAAATTTAAATGCCACTGTTGAGTGTGAAAAGACCCTTGGTATGCGGCATAGAGTCGCGATGCAAACCATATCATTGGCCAATAGCGTGTTGGTAAGATAATCACAAAAGCCAGCTTAATACCAGCAGGTAGGAATATAGCACTGCTTTGTGGGACTGTTTCTAGGTGGTTACTAACCCATGAAGCAACAGCTAAAGCGATTAGATAAGTAATACAAACCGTTAGCTGCTTAGTTGCCGCTCGCAATATAATTGCAGCAGGAGGTGTGGCAGCGATAACCCTAGGCCAATTCATTAAGTTGAATAACCCCAATATCGATGGCAACTTTTAATAGCTCAAATGACGTTGTTGCGTTTAACTTGTTGCATATATTGGTTTTGTGGACGTGGGCTGTTTTCGGCATCATACCGAGTTGTTGAGCAACCTGTTTGGCATTTAAACCTTTTGCAAACAGAGGCAAAGCCTCGATTTCTCGTTTTGTTAATAGGTCTTGTTTATTCGAAACATAATTATAGTTGAAGTTAACATCTTCACTAATATAGCGATGGCCTCGCATTACTGTTTTTACTGCATCGATCATGGCGTCTGAAGCTGAGCGTTTCGACACATAGCCAAGTGCGCCAAGTTGTATCGCATTACTGACGTAAGGTTCATGGTCATGCATAGACGCAACGATGGTTTTTATTTCAGGATAATGCTCATTTAAGTAAGAGAGAAAAGTAAGACCTGTTGCCCCTTCATGCATTGAAATATCAACGATAAAGACATTAGGCTGGTCAATATTTACGGCTAATATTGCTTCATTTACTGAACAAGCCTCGATGCTTACTTGCCAGTTTAATTCAAGCTCAAGTAGTTTTTTTAAGCTATCTCGAACTAACTGATGATCTTCTATGATGCCAATACGCATAATCCTCTCCATTTGAAGTTATGATTATACATCTAAATCAAATTATTTTGTCTAAGAATTACTCTTAGCAAAGTTACGGTGCAAAAAATGAGGTTAACTTTTAAAGTTAGTTGGTGCTAACTATGTAGCTCAATAAATTGGAGCTATATATGAAAAACACAAACCCAGTAAAAGTATATCTTAATAGATTGGCCGTTTCTGGTCGAAGATCAGCAACCTCTCAATTAAATGAAGCTAAAAAAGTATTTGAGTGGAATGATCCAATTGATTTATTGCCTTTTCACTTATTGACTTATGCGCAGCTTGAAAGCTTAAAGCTGCATTTTAGTGAACAAGGCAAGTCTGCTAGAACGATAAACCATGCTTTACAGATAATAAAAGGTGTTGCAGATACAGCATTTAAATTAGACGTGATTGACCATAGAGCCATGACACGTATTAAATCAGTGCCTAGTATTAGGGGCAAAGTGATTGAAAAGGGTAAGGCTCTTACTCACGCTCAGGCTAACCTATTATTAAGTAGCCTTTCAAAGCTCACCTCAAAGGTTGGGGTAAGGAATTATGCTGTTATATCCATTATGCTAGCCACGGGTTTGCGCCGTTCAGAGTTGTGTAGTCTTCACCTAAATAATTATTGTCCCGAATCCCACAGCATACTAATTGAGAAAGGTAAGGGGTCAAAGGGTAGGCAGCAATTTTTGCCTGATTGGACTGAGTCAGTTTTAGATAAATGGCTTAGCTTACGAGGCAACAGAAAAGGCCCTTTATTTACTAAGCAAGGGAAAGATATTAAGCCTCTTACCTCAGATGCCTTATATCTTATAGTTACTAAAAAAACGAAAAAGATCTTAGGCCAAGTTTTTACTCCCCATGATTTACGTCGGACTTTTATAACGCGGTTATTAAACTTAAACGTAGATCTTCTTACTGTCAGTAAAATGGCGGGTCATGCAAATGTAACTACTACACAGCTATATGACAAAAGAGGCATTGAAACTCAGAGGCAAGCCGCATTGGTTTTGAGTTATGGGGTTTCATCACTATGAATTTAGAGCGAGAATTATATGAGTTAGGTTCGAACCTATCGCTTAGACTTTTGAATAGTTCATTATTTGATAAAAACGTATTGATAGGCTTAAAGCCTATTACGGTTCGTAGCATCACTGGTAAGGCTTTTAGCTACCCTCAAAGTAACTCACAAGAATATACCGAAGCGGTATACAGGCACTTCAAAAGTGTCAACTCTAAGGTAAGAGCTATGACATTGCTAGAAAGGAACTGTCATATATTAAGGAAGACACTTCACTTACCTAAAGAGTCTGTAAACCTTCTAGCCTTAATAGTAGTAAACAGCCTAAACCCTGCATTCAATGAATTACTGGAAACACACCAAGGCCTAAGCGACAACGTATTACATCAGTTGCTCTCTGAGGCTTTAAATGTTGACTACCTTACATTGAAGAGCACTTTTGAAAATCTGGCTGAGAGCGGATTATGGAGCAGTTCAATATACGATAGTGAAGATATGCTCCAAATACATAGTGGCTTTGCAAAAGCATTAGCTGGCAAGCACGCCCGTGATTTCTCTGACTTGATTTCAAATGTCGTGACCCTATCAAGCAAGCCTGATTTGAGGCTATCAGACTTCGAACATTTAGATTCTGATGTGCCTTTTGCTTTCAGTCGCGGTATTGATGAGATGCCTAAGAGTGGGGTAAATATTCTATTACATGGGGCTGCTGGAGTAGGTAAAACTCAATATGCAAAGCTGTTAGTGAATCAAATAAATGCTAATTTATACGAAGTAAAAGCAAAGGGTGGAGATTTGAGTAGCCCTGACGATGAGCTAGACTCTCGCCGAAGCAGTACTCAGCTTAGACTACAGTATTTAAAGATGGCTTATCGCTTATTTGAATCTCAAAGTGATGCTTGGCTACTTATTGATGAATGTGAAGATATTTTTGCATCATTTAGTTTAAGTACACGAATCTCAAAAGATAGGTTACATCAACTTCTTGAGGTTAATGCTGTTCCCACTATATGGATAACTAATCACCCTGAGAGTATACCCATTAGTTGCTTAAGGCGATTTAGTCTTGTTATTGAATTGCCTAACCTACCGACTGATGGGAAGTTTGATATGGTATCAAATTGCTTTAAAGGATTGCGGTTATCCAAGGGATTTAAGGAAAAGCTAGCTCATTCAGAAGCCGCTACCCCTGCATTATTAGAGAATGCGGCAACGCTGTGCAAAACTTGTAATGTTAAAGGTGCAGTGGCTGAAGAGTACACCAATACTTACCTAACAGAAGTTTTGAAGTTAACTAATGAGCCTTTAGAAGCCCTAGTTTATAAGCCCGAATTAGAATTTGATCCAGCCTACTGTAATTTGAAAGGCGACCTTCACTCATTAATTGATATCACTAAAACGATTGAAAGACACCCTGAAGCTCGTATTTTATTATTTGGGCCGCCAGGCACTGGTAAGTCGGCTTTTGTTGACTATGTGTGTAAGAAGAACGATTTGGGTTTAGTAACAGTTAAGGCATCTGACGTGTTAGGCAAGTATGTCGGCGAAAGTGAAGGAAATATTGCTAGGCTTTTTGAAAAGGCTAGTAATGAAGGTCAGGCATTATTGATAGATGAAGCTGATAGTCTTTTGACGACACGCGAAGGCGCTACTAAGTCATGGGAAGTGAGCCAAGTAAATGAGCTACTAATGCAGATAGAGCGATTCCAAAACCCGTTATTTATAGCTACCAATCATTTCAAAGCATTAGATAAGGCGCTTCTTAGGCGTATTGACTTTAAGATCGAATTGCAGGCTCTGAGGTATGAACAGGCTATTAGTTTGTTTGAGGCAGTCGTTGGTGTTGAGTTGGATATGGAGAGTAAGAATCAGTTAAATCAGATTACTAATTTGACAGCAGGTGACTTTGCTATATTAGCGAGAAAGCTTCGTTTTAAAGATAAAAAGGTAGATTCAGAGGAAGCAATTGGAATATTAAGAGCTGAAAGTGTTGTTAAAGAACCTCATAGACAAATAGGGTTTTATTAATTGCCTTAAAAGGTAGTTTAATTAAGGACAGTATATTTAAGCTCTGTGATATTATTGCTCTAAGTATAGTTTGAAACAAGGAAGATGTATGTCTAACAAACGTTCAGTTGAAGAGATCTTATGGGCTGCTAGGACAAAAAGAACTATGTCTAGGAAACACAAAAAGTATAGGCCTGATAAAGTACCTAGACTCAAAGCTTTAGGCTATGAATACTTTTCTGCGCCAGTGAAACTAGACCTATATTCAGAAAGTAACCATAAAGATACGATTGAGTTCATTGATAATCTACTTGAAAAAGCTTCTAAATCACCTGTAATGCTTGATTTTGAAGAAACAGAACACATATCAGCAGCAGCTTTGTTGTATTTTTATTCTCGTATAGACAGTTTTTTAGCATCAAATAGTTTAGCTAAACTGAGAATAAAAGAAGCGTCTCTTACTCATAATGTAAAAAATGCGATTCGCTCTTCAGGTTTAATTGAAAGAACATTAAACAGAGAGAGAAAGTTAGATAGTAGATACATAAACTTACCAATAATCAAAGGAACTGCACAGGGAGAGGAATTTGAAGAGGTCATTGACCATATAATTAATAAAATATTTATTTCTATTAAGCCCGAAGATGAAAAAAGGATAGGCGCAGCAGTAAGTGAAACTGTTGGTAATGTAAAGTTACACGCATACCCACATCCGGATAATGAAAATAAACCTTGGTGGGTTATGTGTAGCTTCTTTAATGGTTCGCTATACTTAGCAATTTATGATGAGGGGGTTGGTATCCCTAAGACTATCCATGATCGTCCTTGGATTAAAAGTGCTATAGATAGAACTCCCGAGTTTTTTAGGAAGTTCACCAATGGCCGAGATGTAGATTTAATTAGTATCTCCATGGAAGCGGGAAAAACGCAAACTAAAGAAAAAAACACGGAAAGGGAAGTAAAAGTATCAAAGCTTTGGTGGATGAAACTCCTAATGGAAAGCTTTGGGTATTTAGTAATAAAGGCCTATTTCAAGTTAACAGCCAAGAACAGGCTCAACTTGTTGAACATGAGCACTCTATTAAAGGCACTCTGGTTCAATGGAATATTAAGGTATAGTGATGAGTTCATTTAAAAAAATCGATGTTGTATCTGAGTTTTATCCGAGGCCTAAATGGCGATACATATCTGAAGGAGAGGGTAGTGGGCAGTCTTTTAGACAGACAATGTTATCAGATGCGCTTAATGAATATGAAAAAGTCGAAGTTAATTTAACAGGTTATAACCGTTATGGTCCTTCATTTATTTCGGAAGCTTTTGGTGGACTGATCCGAGAAGAGGGTTTTCGCTTAGCTGATATAGAAAAGAAACTAATAGTAAATCACGAACTTTTGCCAAGTATCGTTGAAATGTGTTGGACAGAATTGAAAGAAGCTGAAGAAGAAGTCTATGGCTGATTTTTTCCTTAAGTGGTTGCCGTCACTCCTGATTATTTTCGGTTGGATGATTATTCTTTATAACGCTAACAGGACTTCTAAACGTTCAGAAGTCCGTAATTTGAGCGATAAGTGTATTGAAAAAATAGAAAAGCTTCACGAAGATCTTCTAAATAATGAACCACACGAAGAGATAAATATATATAAATTTGAGGCAAGTATTATCGCTCCAATTACTCTCATTGAAATAAAAGATAGGCAGCTTGAGAGGAAAACAGGTACTAAATTTCTTAAACCTTTAGACATCTCGAGAGTAAAGTCCCTGTCTAAAGATACAAATGAAAAAGAAGAAATTTGCGATACCCTTTTAGATATGATTGAAAGTATAGAAAGCTCATTCGATAAGCTGTATCCATGTAAATATAGTTTTTCAAGTATGTATAAGCTCCATACTTTTTTAAGTATTTCAGGAATACTTCTAATTTATTTTATACTAATGAAACTGCTGGTTACATAGCTCGTACCGTGTGCCACCGAGTGTGACACCGAAAGTTTTTATGATACTTAAGTCGTTGTTTTATATTAGGTACGAAAGTTTGCTTGTCAGCTTACCGGCTGACTCACTCATTCAAT
>NZ_BADW01000168.1:0-30250 GCF_000241165.1 Pseudoalteromonas sp. BSi20439 | reverse complement strand
CTGACCGCTGACCGCTGACCGCTGACCCCGAACTGATCTTTTAGATCTCGACTATTGAATATAGGATCTCAGCGCGTTTTCATGCTAGAATTTGCGCAATTTTTTTGTACTCGATAAGTAGCACTGTAATGATCTTAGATGATATTCGCATCGTTTTAGTTAACACCTCACATTCTGGCAATATTGGTTCTGCGGCACGTGCCATGAAAACCATGGGATTATCAAAGTTATACCTTGTTGATCCAGCCTGTGAAATAGACAGTCATGCAAGCGCACTGGCTGCAGGTGCTACAGATGTACTTGGTAATGCTGTTGTTGTTGATACGGTTGCCGATGCCATTGCTGATTGTGCATTAACTATTGGTACTAGTGCTCGCTCGCGTACATTGTCGTGGCCTATGGTTGAGCCGCGTGAATGTGGTGAAAAGCTTGTTGGCGAAGCTGTAAATGGCCCTGTAGCACTTGTATTTGGCCGTGAAAACAGTGGCTTAACAAACGAAGAATTACAACTGTGTAATTACCATGTGTGTATTCCTGCTAACCCAGAATACAGCTCGCTAAATTTAGCTATGGCAGTACAAACCTTATGCTATGAAACGCGTATGGCGTTTTTAAATCAGCAACCTAAGGCTGTTCAAGAAGAAGACGAAACCCTATATCCATCGTCTAAACAAACAGAGCTGTTTTACGAACACCTTGAAGACACTTTGTTTAAAACAGGCTTCATCATTAAGCAGCACCCAGGCATGGTAATGACTAAGCTACGTCGCTTGTTTAATCGTGCTCGCCCTGAAGATGCTGAAATGAACATATTACGAGGTATTCTTACCTCAATTAATAAGTCTATAAAATAGTAATTAGTTATAAATAGCGCCCTTTATTACTCCACTAATACTTGACTAAATTACTCAGGTAATTACAATAGACCCAATACTTGACCAAAACAGTCGGGTATTACAAGTTTATCGGCTGGCATTCGAGGCTAGCCAATCAGGATAATACTTGACTAATCTACTCTGGTAATTAAAATTTGCACTCTTTTGTGCGGGGGCGTTATGAAGTTAACATCAAAAGGCAGATACGCCGTTACAGCCATGCTGGATGTTGCACTACATGCAAATATAGGCCCTGTAGCGCTTGCAGATATTTCGCAGCGCCAAGAAATTTCTTTGTCTTATCTTGAGCAGTTATTTGCCCGTTTACGTAAAAATGGGCTAGTGAGTTCTGTTCGAGGTCCTGGTGGGGGCTATTTACTAGGACGTGAGGCTGACGTAATTTCAGTTGGCGATGTTATCAATGCGGTAGATGAATCTGTTGACGCTACACGGTGTCAGCGAAGCAATACTGGTTGTCAAAGTGGTATGCGTTGTTTAACCCATACATTGTGGTCAGACTTAAGCGCACGAATTGAAGAATTTTTAAATAATATTACCTTAGCTGAACTGGTCGAAAAGTCGGACGTTAAAGCGGTCGCTCTTCGCCAAGAAAACAGCGTTAATGATGCAATTAAGCAGTTGGAAAATATTCAAGTAAGCTGTCAACTTTAAGGTTGACCTGCAGCGGAGAGAGAAATGAAGTTACCGATTTATTTAGATTACGCAGCAACTACGCCCGTTGACGAACGAGTTGCCAAAGAAATGATGCAGTGCCTGACTATGGACGGTAATTTTGGTAATCCAGCATCGCGTTCACACCGTTTTGGTTGGCAAGCTGAAGAAGTCGTTGACCAAGCACGTACTGACATTGCTGATTTAATTAATGCAGACCCACGTGAAATTGTATTCACATCGGGTGCAACAGAATCAAATAACCTTGCTATTAAAGGTGCAGCTCAGTTTTACAAGAAAAAAGGTAAGCATGTTATTACTGCTAAAACTGAACACAAAGCGGTTATCGACACATGTCGTGAGCTTGAGCGTCAAGGGTTTGAAGTAACCTACATGGACGTTGAAGAAAACGGCCTACTTGATCTGCAAAAATTAGCAGACACCATGCGTGACGACACCGTGCTTGTAAGTATTATGCATGTAAATAACGAGCTAGGTGTAATCCAAGACATCAATACAATTGGTGAAATGTGCCGCGAACGTAAAATTATGTTCCACGTAGATGCAGCACAAAGCGCGGGTAAAGTTTTAATTGACGTGCAACAAACCAAAGTAGATTTTATGTCATTCTCGGCGCACAAAGTATACGGCCCTAAAGGCGTAGGTGCTTTGTATGTTCGTCGTAAACCACGTGCACGTTTAGAAGCACAAATGCACGGTGGCGGCCATGAACGTGGTATGCGTTCAGGTACATTAGCAACTCATCAATTAGTGGGTATGGGCGCAGCATTTAGAATTGCAAAACAAGATTTTGAAAAAGATCACGCACACATCAGTGCGTTGCGTAAACGCCTAATCGACGGCATTTTAACGGATATGGACGAAGTGTACTTTAACGGCACGCAAGACCAATCAGTACCTGGTATTGTCAACATTAGCTTTAACTTTGTTGAAGGTGAGTCGTTATTAATGGCTGTTAAAGATATTGCGGTATCGTCAGGTTCAGCCTGTACATCTGCAAGTTTAGAGCCTTCTTACGTATTACGTGCATTAGGTCGCAACGACGAGCTAGCGCACAGCTCGATTCGTTTTAGTATTGGCCGTTTTACCACCGAAGAAGAGATTGATTACACCGTTGAGCTAATGAAAAACTCGATTGGCCGTTTACGTGAAATGTCTCCTCTTTGGGAAATGCACCAAGAAGGTGTTGATTTAGATTCAGTTGAATGGGCGCACCACTAATTAGTGGAGCCCATACCTAGCAGGTAGTGAGGATAGAATTATGGCTTACAGTGATAAAGTAATCGACCACGTAGAAAACCCACGTAACGTAGGTGCTCTAGACAAAAATGATCCGTCAGTGGCAACGGGTATGGTAGGCGCACCAGCATGTGGTGACGTAATGAAATTGCAAATTAAAGTATCGGCAGACGGCGTTATTGAAGATGCAAAATTCAAAACGTACGGCTGTGGTAGCGCAATTGCTTCATCTTCGCTGGTAACAGAGTGGGTTAAAGGCAAAACATTAGACGAAGCTGCGACTATTAAAAATACCGATATCAGCGCAGAGCTAGAATTACCACCAGTGAAAATTCACTGCTCAATTTTAGCCGAAGATGCAATTCAAGCAGCAATTGCAGATTACAAAAGCAAACATACAAACTAAGAGATATTCATGGCAGTGACATTGACAGATGCGGCAGCAAACCGCGTACAATCATTTTTAGCAAACCGTGGTAAAGGCATTGGCCTGCGAGTTGGCATTAAAACGACGGGCTGTTCAGGTCTTGCTTATGTTCTAGAGTTTGTTGATGAGCTAAACGATGACGATGAAACATTTGCGGCCAAAGGCGTTACTTTAATTGTTGACGCTAAAAGCTTAGTTTATATCGACGGCACTGAGCTCGACTACACTAAAGAAGGCTTAAATGAAGGGTTTAAATTTAATAACCCTAACCAAGCCGATGAGTGTGGCTGTGGCGAAAGCTTTACCGTTTAAGCTCAAACTTGTTTTAAGATATAAATAAGCCCTGCCAGTTAATGTAGGGCTTTGTCATTTGTGAGAAGTTATGCGTTATTTTGAGTTATTTGCAATACCGGTTGACTACAATATTGACTTAGCAATGATCAACAAGCACTACTTAGAACTTCAACGTGCTGTACACCCTGATCGTCATGCTAATGCCAGCAGTCGTGATAAATTAATGGCCGTACAAAGTACCGCTGAAATTAACGACGCATTACAAACACTTAAGCATCCGGTTAAACGTGCAGAATATATGCTGAGCGAGCTGGGCGTTGATATTCGCGCTGAGCAGCAAACACTGCAAGATCCCATGTTCTTGATGCAACAAATGGAACTGCGCGAAGAGCTTGAAGAACTTCCCTCTGCAAGTGATCCTGAGGCCGCTATTGCTAATTTTGAGTCGCAAATAAAGCAATTAAAAGCCCAGTATAGCAACGAATTGGCTGAGCAACTTGCAAGCAACGATGAGCAACAATATCAACACGCTGCTGACAACATTCGCAAATTAAAATTTGTATATAAGTTACAAGACGAACTTGAACGCATTGAAGACAGTTTATTTGACGATTAATTACTTGCTGCAAAGCGAGCAACACGAGTTTAAAGAGCATTATGGCATTATTGCAAATTGCTGAGCCGGGGCAGAGCGCGGCACCACATGAACACAAATTAGCCATTGGAATTGATTTAGGCACTACAAATTCATTAGTGGCAACCGTACAAAGCGGCGAAGCACGCACTATTACTGATGAGTCAGGCGAAGCGATGTTACCCTCAGTGGTTCGTTATCAAGCTGGCGGCATTACCGTGGGTAATGATGCAATGCAAGCAGCTACACTCGATCCGGTTAATACGCTTATTTCAGTGAAGCGCTTTTTAGGTAAAACGCAAACCGAAATAGAACAAAGCTATGGCCAACTGCCTTATCAGTTTTGCGATGATGATGGTGCATTGGCTATCGAAACGGCTGCGGGAAAAATCAGCCCAGTTAAAGCCTCAAGTCATATTTTAAATGCATTAAAAGTACGCGCTGAGCAAAGCTTTGGTAATCAAGATATTTTAGGCGCGGTTATCACCGTACCAGCCTATTTTGATGATGCACAGCGTCAAAGCACCAAAGATGCGGCTGAGCTTGCCGGTATTAATGTACTGCGCTTACTAAACGAGCCTACTGCCGCTGCCGTTGCTTACGGTTTAGATTCGGGGCAAGAAGGTATTATCGCCGTTTATGATTTAGGGGGCGGTACTTTTGATATCTCTATTCTGCGTCTTAATAAAGGCGTGTTTGAAGTGCTGGCCACCGGTGGCGATTCTAGCCTAGGCGGCGACGACTTTGACTCATTATTAGTTGATTACCTAAAACAAGAAACCGGCGTGACAAGCTTATCTCCTTCGGTATTACGCTTATTCATTAATAAAGCCAAAGCCTGTAAAGAAGCACTCAGCCAATACGAAAAAGTGAATGTTGGCCTTGAGTTTGACGATGAAAAATACATGGTTGAAGTAACGCGAGAAAAATTTAATGAGCTCGCTATGCCACTGGTTAAAAAAACGCTCCGCTCATGTCGTCGTGCAGTAAAAGATGCCGGTATTGAAAACCAAGAAGTATTACAAGTTGTAATGGTTGGTGGTTCAACCCGTATGCCATTAGTGCGTACTCAAGTCGGTGAATTTTTTGATAAACAGCCACTCACTTCAATTGACCCTGATCGCGTTGTTGCACTGGGTGCTGCATTACAAGCTGACGTATTAATTGGTAACAAGCCAGATTCCGACATGTTATTACTTGATGTGTTGCCGTTGTCGTTAGGCCTTGAAACAATGGGTGGCTTGGTTGAAAAAATCATTCCACGCAATACCACGATTCCGGTTGCACGTGCGCAAGAATTTACTACGTTTAAAGATGGTCAAACGGCTATGTCGTTGCATGTATTACAAGGTGAACGTGAACTGGTTGACGATTGTCGATCGCTGGCAAAGTTTAGCTTAAAAGGTATTCCTCCTATGGCGGCGGGGGCGGCGCATATTCGCGTTACCTTTAAAGTAGACGCTGATGGTTTACTAAGCGTATCAGCCATGGAAAAATCAACCGGCGTTCAAGCAGAAATACAAGTAAAACCGTCGTTTGGTTTGTCTGACGACCAAGTTGCTAATATGCTTAAAGAGTCGATGAGTAACGCTAAAGGCGATATGCAAGCGCGTATGCTTAAAGAGCAACAAGTTGAAGCGCTTCGTGTAATAGAAGCAATGGAAGCCTCATTAGCTGCTGATGGCGATTTACTTGAGCCTGAGCAACTAGCGGCGCTAAAAGTGGAAATAAACGAACTTGCAAAAGTACGCGAGAGTGCACAAGAGCCAAGCGAAATTAAAGCAGCCATTGAAAAAATGGACAATGCGAGTAGTGATTTTGCCGCGCGTAGAATGGATGCATCAATTAAAAAAGCCTTAACAGGCCAGTCAGTAGACAATATATAAGAGAGATTAGAATGCCACAAATTGTTTTTCTTCCCCATCCGGAGTTGTGTCCTGACGGTGCTGCAATAGAAGCGCCCGCTGGCGAAACGGTACTTGATATCGCGCTTAAAAATGGCATTAGCATCCCTCATGCCTGTGAAAAATCATGTGCATGTACAACCTGTCATTTAGTGATCCGTGAAGGTTTTGACTCATTAGATGAAAGTGACGACCTAGAAGACGACATGCTAGATAAAGCATGGGGTTTAGAGCCTGAATCGCGCTTAGGTTGCCAAGCAATCATTAGAGATGAAGACTTAGTGGTTGAAATACCAAAGTACAATCTCAATATCGTTAATGAAGAACACTAGTTTTTAATTAACGACTATTATATTAAAAGCCGCTGTTTAACACAGCGGCTTTTTTGTTTTAGGCGAAGATTTATGCCGCGCAGACAAATCTTTTGTAGACGTAGAGCTTTCTCAAGTTAGCCTTGCAGCGGCTCATTGTTTGATTTTTTAGTGATTTATTCACCACAGAGGGCACAGAGTTCACAGAGAAAGTGAGCAAAGGCAAAGGTTTAGTGTTATTTACCTTAACCCCTCGGTGTAGCGCGAAGCGCCTTTGTATTCTCTGTGGTGTAAATATTTTTTAGGCGGGGCTTTACGCCGCGCAAATGTGGTTAAAGGTAATAAAATTATGCACAAAGAGGTTAAGAGACGCTGCGCTTTTAGAGGAAGTGACAAAACAATTAATCACTCAGGCTAATGGTTAGTGCTTTCTCATTTTCTTCTCATTCACTTCTCTTTGTGCATATGCTTTTTAAAGCGGTTTTATTCCGCGTTTGTTAGTAATTTTATTTACCACAGAGATTACAGAGTGCGCAGAGGAAGTGAATAAATACAAAGGTTGAAGGTAAAGGGTTACGGGCGGCGGGTAAATTAAAATTAAAAAGTCTTGTAGCGTTAACCACAAGGCTTTTTTAATTTATCGAAGCCCGAAACCCGAAGCTCGAAACCCGAAGCCCAAAAACCAAAACCCATTTCGGAGGTATATTTTGAGTGATCTTATTTTTTCAGACTCGTTTATAAACGGTGAATTTTATAAAACCGCTACGCGATTTAGCGTCGATGATCCTGCGACCGGAAAAAGCATAATAGAAGTTAGCGACATTGACGAGCAGGGCGTAAATACAGCTATTAATGCGGCAAAAGGCGCGTTTGTAAAATTAAAAGCCACCAATGCAACCGAGCGAAGTGACACCTTGATGCGCTGGTATGAGTTGGTGATAAAGCACAAACAAACCCTTGCTACACTTATGACTAAAGAGCAGGGAAAACCGCTTAAAGAATCGCTTGGTGAAATAGATTATGGCGCCGGTTTTATTAAGTGGTTTGCAGAAGAAGCTAAACGCAGCTACGGCGATGTGATCCCCGCCACCGATAACGGTCATCGTTTAACTAGCTTCAAGCAACCTATTGGCGTGGTAGCAGGTATTACGCCATGGAATTTTCCTGTTGCTATGGTGACTCGAAAAGTCGCGCCGGCTTATGCCGCGGGCTGTAGTTTTATACTCAAGCCTTCTGAGCACACACCATTATGTGCTATCGCTTTAGCTTATTTAGCTGATCAGGCTGGCTTTGTTAAAGGCGCATTTAATGTGTTGGTATCACAAAACGCTAAAGACGTTGGCAAAATGCTGACAGACTCAGAGGTGGTACGTAAGTTTACTTTTACTGGCTCTACTGGTGTAGGTAAGCAGTTACTCTCTCAATGTGCGTCTACAATAAAGCGTACTTCAATGGAATTGGGGGGAAATGCCCCGTTTATAATATTTGATAATGCTGATATTGACGATGCGATTGATGGATTAATGGCGGCTAAATTTAGAAACTCAGGACAAGCTTGTGTTGCAGCAAATCGTATCTTTATTCAGCGTAATATATTAAATGACGTGCTTGAAAAAATAACACCCAAAGTCGCTGCGCTCAAAGTTGCGAACGGTTTTGATGAAAATACCGACATAGGGCCGCTTATTTACCCCAAAGCAAAAGAGAAAGTGCAACAACTGATTAAAGACGCTCTTGATAAAGGCGCTACGTTAATTGGAGATAACAGCAATTTAGGTGGCAGTTTTCAAAACCCATTAATAGTCACCAATGTCACTACACAAATGGATATTTATCACGAAGAAGTGTTTGGTCCTGTATTAACGGTGATCCCATTTAATGAAGAAAGCGAAGTACTTGCGCTTGCTAATGACGTCCCTTATGGATTAGCTGCGTACTTTTATAGCCAAAACATTAAACAAATCTATCGTATAAGCGAAGGGCTAGAGTTTGGCATGGTAGGTGTAAATGAGGGCGTTATATCAAATCCAGTTGCGCCGTTTGGTGGTGTAAAGCAATCAGGTCTTGGTCGTGAAGGCGGGCATCAGGGTTTAGATGAGTACTTAGAAGAAAAATACGTATGTATTAAGGTGTAATGATAAAGACTGTTCCGATGAGTTAATGGTTGTAAGATAAAACTCGGTTAAATGTTGCTAGATAATGGGCTAAATGTTACCTTTTTAATATATATTTTTCGTAACAAAATAGTAAAAAAATTTCTATAAGTAGAAATACCCCCGTGTGTAAATGCCACCATTTGGTGGCATTTTTTTAGCCCCTTTTTTGGCGAACCTTATCGCTTCGGTCTAAAATTACTCTAACAATTGTAAACATGATCATCGACATGGCCAACGCACTTGGCGTAAATAGCGTGGCAGAAGGCGTTGAAGAAACGGCGCAATTCAATTACTTAAAACAACGTGGCTGCGACTTGTTTCAAGGCTACTTATTTTCAAAGCCAATCCCTATTGCACAGTGGAAAGAACGCCTTTAATAAACGGCAACGGAGCGCGGGCAACGGGCAACGAGTTTCGGGGGAACCACCGCGTTTTAATTGTTTTGTAGGCGGGGCTTTACGCCGCGCACATGTAACTTTTTTAAAGATTAAAGGCGAAAGGTTACGAGCGACGTGGCGCGGGTAAATTAAAATTTTTTGTGGACGTAGAGCTTGCTCACGTTAGCCGCAGGGCGGCTTATTGTTATATTTTTTAGTTATTTTATTTACCACAGAGGTAAAGAGAACACAGAGGAAGTGATTAAAGTGACTAGGTGCTAGGACTTATAGCCCGCTATCCGCCCGTGGCTTTTCTCTGTGTAGCGCGTAGCGCCTCGGTGTTCTCTGTGGTAAAAAATATTTTGTAGGCGGGCTTTACGCCGCGCACATGTAGCACGGTGTTAGGGTTAAGAGTAGCCCGTTACACGCAGCTCGTGGCTTTTCTCGGTGTATCAAATAGATAAACTATAATTTGATTTTTAATAATGAAGTTATGAATTAACTTTGAATATTACTGAGGATACTTAGAAATAGTGGGGCGATTGACGGGGCTCGAACCCGCGACAACCGGAATCACAATCCGGGGCTCTACCAACTGAGCTACAACCGCCACTACATACACCTTGTTTGGTGTGGCGCGCATAATACATAATATCCCCATGCTTGTGAAGCAAAAAATCAAAAAATTAAACTTATTTTAAGTATTCTATATTTAAGCTATTGGCAACGGGCAACGGGCAACGGGCAACGGGCAACGGGCAACGGGCAACGGGCAGCTCGAATCCCTAATCCCGCGCAAGATTTTCTTCTCTGTGTAGCGCGTAGCGCCTCGGTGTACTCTGTGGTGCAAAAAATTAAAACACTATTTACCACAGAGGTCACAGAGTTCACAGAGGTAGAGATTAAAGACAAAGATTTTAGGTTTTAGGTAGAGATTAAGCCAAGCATGGTGTTTGTATTGAACGTGAGCGGTGGTTATCCCGCGCATTTTATTAAACCCTGCGCGAGGTAAACTCCCGCCTACGGGTATAAAAAACCTCGCTATATTAACCGTAAGGTTTTTAAATTCCTCGAACCTCGAACCTCGAACCTCGAACCTCGAATCCCGCACAAGATTTTCTTCTCTGTGTAGCGCCTCGGTGTACTCTGTGGTTCAAAATGGTTTGTAGGCGCTGGTTATCCCGCGCAGGTGGTTTTAGGTAATAAACTTATTCACAAAGAGGTTAAGAGACGCTGCGCTTTTAGAGCTAGTGAAAAACAATTAATCACTCGGGCTCATGGTTATTGTTTTCTCATTTACTCCTCATTCACCTCTCTTTGTGCAAAAAGATCTTAAAGAGATTTTATTCACCACAGAGGGTTAGAGCACACAGAGGAAATGATTAAAGACATGTTTTATTTGTTTTGTCTTCCCCCCTGTGTCAGGATAGTTGTCGCCTCTAACTTTTAATAGAGGCAATAAAATGAGACGTCGATTTACACAAGAATTTAAAGTTCAAGCTGTTGAAAAAGCATTATCTCAATGTGATGATGTTCGCCTAGAAGATATTGCGTTTGATTTAGGCATCGGTTATTCAACCTTGCAACGATGGATTACGCTTGCTAAAAAACATGAACTTGAAACTAAAAATAATGGTAGTCACATGACAACAGAAAAACGCCCTCATGACTGGAGCTTAGAAGAAAGGCTTAATGCCATTATTGAATGTGCGAGTTTAGATGAAGCAGCTCTTAATGAATATTGCCGTGCTAAGGGGCTTTACCCGCATCATATTAAACAGTGGAAGCAAGATTTTGCTAAAGGGCCTTCAACGAAGCCCATAAAATCAGACAGTAAACAGCTCAAACAAGAAATTAAGCAACTTCAAAAAGAGCTTAATCGTAAAGACAAAGCGTTAGCAGAAACAGCTGCCTTACTTGTACTCAAAAAAAAAGCAGATGCGCTTTGGGGTTTCAACGAGGACGATTAACCAGCTCAACTGAACGTCATGAACTGATAAAGCTCATTACCGACGCGCAGAAATCAGGGGCAAGGCAAGCAAAAGCATGTGAGTTACTTGGTCTAACGGCAAGAACAATTCAACGCTGGATTGAAGCTGATGATATGACAGATAAGCGAACGAGTACGATAAAGCGACCACCTAACAGGCTAACTGAATTAGAGCAACAGCGTATTATTAAGACAGTAAATTCAATAGAATACGGACATTTACCACCCAGCAAGATAGTCCCTAAACTATTAGATAAAGGTGTGTGGATAGCATCAGAAAGCTCGTTTTATCGTGTTATGAAATCACATAAATTATTAACACACAGAGAAAAAGTTAAACCAAATAAAAAGATAAAAAAACCAAAAGCGCTCAAGGCAACACGTGTAAACGAAATTTATACATGGGATATCACATATTTGCCAACAGCGGTTAAAGGTCAGTTTTTATACTTATATTTAGTGATGGATATTTATAGTCGAAAAATAGTTGGTTGGCAGGTTCATGACACACAGCTAAGCACACTGGCGGCTGATTTAATGGTAGATATTTGCAGGCGAGAGCAGGTAAAGCCAGATCAAGTCACGTTGCACTCGGATAATGGCAGTCCAATGAAAGGGGCAACGTTATTGGCAACATTGCAGGAGTTAGGTATTGTGCCTTCATTTAGCCGACCGTCAGTGAGTAATGATAATCCTTATTCTGAATCGCTATTTAAGACGTTAAAGTATCGCCCAGAATACCCTGAAAAAGCCTTTGAAAGCATCGGTAGTGCAAGGAAGTGGGTTAACGGATTTGTTGATTGGTACAACGATGAGCACTTGCACAGCGGTATTAAATTTGTCACGCCAAACCAGCGTCATTTAGGATTAGATAAAGCGATACTAGCGAACCGTCACCGAGTAAATGAAATAGCGAAATTGCAGAATCCAATTCGTTGGTCAGGAAAATCTAGAGATTGGACAATGATCAATGAAGTAAATTTAAATCCAGAGAAAAAAGAAGCAATGCGGGCGGCATAAAATTTAATTTGATGCGACAACTAACTTGAAAAACTCCGCTTCTCTGTGAAGCGCGTAGCGCCTCGGTGTACTCTGTGGTGCAAAAAATTAAAACACTATTTACCACAGAGGTTACAGAGTTCACAGAGGAAGAGATTAAAGACAAAGATTTTAGGTTTTAGGTAGAGATTAAGCCAAGCATGATGTTTGTATTGAACGTGAGCGCTGGTTATCCCGCGCATTTTATTAAACCCTGCGCGAGGTAAACTCCCGCCTACGGGTATAAAAAACCTTGCTATATTAACCGTAAGGTTTTTAAATTCCTCGAACCTTGTAAAACGCTGTTGCAAACACGTATTAAAGATTTACAATACAACAAACAATATCGCTAAACTGCTAAATAACACTATCAGGAGTTAATATGGATTCAATACTCAATTGGCTGAATGAAAATTCAGGCTTAATTTTACACTATGGTATTCAGGCAGTTATAGCGCTTGTTATATTTTTACTGGGTGGACGAATTGCTAAATTTTGTGCAAAGTTAACCGAAAAAGCATTCGACAAGAAAAAAGTAGATAAAGCGGTTTCATCGTTTGTCTCTAGTATTGTATATGCCATTGTATTTGCAGCCACTATTTTAATGGCGCTGTCACAAATTGGCATCGAAACCACGTCATTCATTGCTATTTTAGGTGCGGCAGGTTTAGCCGTTGGCTTAGCACTGCAAGGGTCGTTATCTAACTTTGCGTCAGGCGTATTAATTATTCTACTTCGCCCATTTAAATCAGGTGACTATGTTGAAGCGGGCGGCAAAGCCGGTACGATTAAAAAAATCGAAATATTCTCAACTGAAATGCGCACTCCTGACAACAAAGTAATTGTAATGCCAAATTCAAAAATCATGTCAGATGCAATCATTAACTACTCACGCGAAGCAACTCGCCGCGTTGACCTTGTGATTGGCGTTGGCTACGACGCCGACTTACGAAAAGCAAAAGAAGTACTTAAATCAGTGCTTGATAACGAACCGCGTATTTTAAAAGATCCTGCATACAACGTATCGGTTTCTGAACTTGCAGATTCAAGTGTTAACTTTATTGTGCGCCCGTGGGTTAAGTCAGAAGATTACTGGCCAACATATTGGTCGTTAATGGAAAACATTAAAATAGCGTTAGACGACGCAGACATTACTATTCCGTTCCCACAAATGGATGTTCATTTACATAAGCAAGACTAATTTTTAAAATATTTATTTTATTAAGGCAGCGATCATATGAGATTGGTTAGCATGTGCGCTGCTTTTTTTAATAAGTATACATATTATATTTACAGGGTTATTTTTTAATGAAACTTAAGCTTTTATCAATTTTAGTAGCAGCCTCAGCTACAACCAATGCATTTGCAGCAGAAGAAGAACAAAAAACCTGGGAAGTAACCAGTGAAGTAGGCGCTATTATTACCAGCGGTAATACCGAAACAACCACCCTAAAAGGTGGTATTAAAGTATTGCATAACCTAGAGTACTGGAACAACGAATACAAGCTAGACGGCATCTACAAAGAAGATGAAGTAGAAAACGACGACGGTACAAAAGAAAAACAGCGTACTAACGAAAAGTACTCTATTTCAGCGCAGGGTAATTACAAATTAAACGAAAAGCACGCTCATTTATTTATTTATGGGTCGCACGTATCTGATTACTTTGGCGCATACCGAAGTGAATCAGTTATTTCAGCGGGTTATGGTTTACGTTTACTAAACGAGTCAAACATGAAATTAAACGCTGAAATTGGTCCAGGTTATAAGTACTTTAAATACCCAGATGTAAGCGAAGAGGTTGATGAAAACGGCAACTCACTAGCGGGTGAATACGAAGGCGAAGTAATTGCCTTAGGTAAAGTAGATTTTAGCTGGAAAATTTCAGACAACGCACGTTTTACTCAGTTAGTGTCTGTTGAATATGGTGATACAAACACTAAAACTCGCTCAGAAACCGCACTGCTGACTAAAATTAATGGCTCACTACAAATGAAAGTAGCCTACAATATCACTAATAACTCAGATGTTGCTGACGATAAAGAAGCAACTGATACAGAGACCTCATTAACATTGGTGTATAGCTTTTAACCAATAGCGGTTTTAATAACAATTATGTAATAAAAGAGGCGGTTGCCTCTTTTTTAATTACGCGAAAATGGTGTATGATACGCGCATTATCGACTGTAGAACTAGGGAAATACCTACTCGTGAACTTTTTTAAATACTTTATTAGTGCGCTGATAATTATCAGCAGCTTTAACGCATTGGCTTTTACCCCAAGTGCATCGCAAATAGAGCAATTTAAAAAGTTGCCTAAGTCTCAGCAGCAGGCGCTTGCAAAACAGTACGGTGTTGATCTATCGGTAATAACTGGGTCAAGCCAATCAAGTAATCAACCTCAAGTTGAAGAACCAACAATCGGTCCTCGTTTAGTACAACAAGAGCAAGCAGCAAAAGCAGAACCATCAAAACAAAACCCTAATACAGTTAAGCCATTTGGTTATGAGCTTTTTGCCGGCGAACCCACCACTTTTATGCCTAGCGAAACGTCAGCAGTACCCGATACGTATTTAGTTGGCCGAGGCGATCAGTTATTAATTAACTTTTATGGTAAAGAAAGCGCAAGTTTTGAAGTGATTGTTGACCGTGAAGGCCGCATTAATATTCCCGATTTAAGCCCTGTACAAGTAGCGGGCTTAACCTTTGCTGAAGTTAAAGAATTAATAAAAGTTAAAGTAGAACAAGAAGTTATTGGCGTTAAAGTATTTGTGTCGCTCGGCCAGTTACGCAGCATGCGTATTTTAGTACTTGGCGAAGCATACAAGCCTGGTAGTTATAATGTATCGTCTTTAACTACTGTATCGCATGCATTATTTGTAAGCGGTGGTGTGTCGGATATTGCTTCACTGCGTAACATTCAAGTAAAGCGTGCGGGTAAAGTAGTTGCTAATTTTGATTTGTACGACCTACTTATTCATGGCGATAGCAGTAACGATATAATTTTAAAGCCAGGTGACGTAGTATTTGTACCTTCAGTTGGTGCACAAGTAAAAGTAGAAGGCTTAGTGAAACGCCCAGCTATTTTTGAACTTAAAAAAGGCGAAACGGCGAAAGAATTACTAGCTATGGCTGGCGGCTTAAAACCTGGTGCCTATACTAAAAATGCCGTGGTAGAGCGTTTTAAAAACAACCGCAAAGAAGTACTTACCGTAGACTTTTCTGCTAGCAATATAATAAATTACATTCCGCAAGACGGCGATCGCATTCGTTTTAACACGGTAAGCGCACAATATAATAACGTTGTAAATTTAGTGGGGGCAGTAGTTCGCCCTGGCAGCTACCAGTGGTATGAAGGTAAACGCATTTCCGACGTGTTAAAGTCGGTACGTGGTGATCTACTACAACAAGCTGATTTAAGTTATGGCTTAGTAATTCGTGAAATAAATATTAGTGGTGATATAGAAGTGCATCAGTTTGATGTTGCGCAAGCCATTGTAAAAAATGCTAAAAACGACTTAACCCTTAACGCAAACGATAAAATTATTATATTTAGTGAGTTTGAGCAAAAGCAGCAAGAGCAACTTACTTTATCAACCACAGGGTCAGGCACTAAAAAAGATAAATCTATTGAGCAAGCTGCTCAAGATGAAAATAGTAACAATTTAAGCGCTGATAGCTATTCACCATACAGCCGTAATAATTTACTAGCGCCAATAATTAAACAGTTGAAGCAACAAGCTTCAACGAATAAAGCAATACAACTAGTAGAAATTAACGGTAAGGTTAGTTACCCGGGGGTTTACCCTTTAACCGTAAATGGCCGTGTAGCTGACTTAATAACAGCCGCTGGGGGCTTGTTAGAGTCGGCTTACACCAAAGAAGCTGAAATAACCCGTATGGTTGATGGCGATGCTTCACAAGTAGAACATGTAAAAATAAACCTTGAACAACTAATAGGTAGTAACGAAAGCAGCCTTGCTTTACAAAGCAAAGACAGCTTAAATATTTTTGCAATTCCAAACTGGCAAGAAAACGTTAAGGTAACTTTAAAAGGTGAGTTTAAATTTCCGGGCACCTACACCATTCGCCGCGGTGAAACCTTAAGTAACCTACTAGAGCGAGCAGGTGGCTTTAGTGATTTTGCAGAGCAAAATGCCGCTATATTTACCCGCTTATCGGTAAAGCAACAAGAGCAGCAACAGCTAGCACGTTTAGCAACAGAGCTACGCCGTGATGTGGCATCAAAAAGCTTTCAAGACTCAGTCAGCACAAGTGCACTATCGTATGATGAAATGAACAAGTTACTCAATGACCTCGCAAGTGTAGAAGCATTAGGCCGTTTGGTAATAGACCTGCCGCTTATTCAAAATAACCAGCAAACCTTAGTGCTTCAAGATGGTGACACTTTATATGTACCTAGCAAACGCGACTCTATTAGTGTTGTGGGTGAAGTAAACTACTCAACCACTCATCTTTATAAAGCAGGTATAAGTGTTGATGACTACCTAGAACTAAGTGGTGGCTTAAAAGAACGCGCTGACGATGACCGTATTTATATTATTAAAGCCAATGGCGCAGTAAGCATACCTAACTCAGGTAATTGGTTTGCTTCAGGTAATGAGCAAATGCTAGAACCAGGCGACACCATAGTAGTGCCAATGGATGCAGGCCATATGGATAAGCTAACGCTGTGGAGCACTGCAACGCAAATACTTTACCAACTAGGCGTAGCAGTAGCCGCAATCGGAAGCTTGTAATATAGGTAATAGGCGCAAGGAATAAATAGGTATTAGGCTCTAGGTACGAGGAAGACCTAGAACCTAAACCCTAGAACCTAGTTTTTTTTGTAGGCGGGGCTTTACGCCGCGCAGGCTTTTCTATGAACCTAGAACCTAGAACCTAGAACCTAGAACCTAGAACCTAGAACCTAAAACCTAAAACCTAAAACCTATTTTTTTATCAGACCGTAGGAACTGCAACCTAGGGGCGGAAGCGTGCCCGAAGGGCTAGACAAGCAAATAGTTTTGCTTTCAAGCTGGAGCGAGAGGAGCTCTGCGACGAACTGGAACGTGAAGCGTGCCCGAAGGGCTAGACAAGCAAATAGTTTTGCTTTCAAGCTGGAGCGAGAGGAGCTCTGCGACGAACTGGAACGTGAAGCGTGCCCGAAGGGCTAGATAAGCTTACAGCGACGAGCCTAGAGCCTAGAGCCTAGAGCTCGAAGCTCGAAGCTCGAAGCCCAAAGCTCGAAGCCCAAAGCTCGAAGCCCGAAGCTCGAAGCTCTAAAATTAACTAACTGTAAAAACGCTAAAACCTGCTACATTTTTACTTTAAAGTATTACTTTAGAGTTAAAAATGAAATACGAAAATCTAGAAGTTTGGCAAAGAGCATTTAAGTTAAGTTTATTAATTTATAAAAGCTTTCAGCAGCTCCAGGATTATGGTCTAAAAGATCAAATGTGTAGATGCTCTGTTTCTGTACCTAGCAATATTGCAGAGGGGATGGAAAGAGGTTTTGAAAAAGAAAAAACTCGCTTTTTATGGATTGCCAAAGGCTCCATAGGCGAATTAAAAACACAAGTTATGATTGCTTCAGAATTAGGATATATCAATAGCTTAAAAGCAGGTTATATTCTCGAAGAATGTGAGGTTATTGCAAAGATGCTAAGCAGATTAATAACGGTCATTAAAAATAGCTCTTAACCAATAGCTCGCGGCCCGAAGCCACTTACTAGAACCACGAGACCCATATGAATAACCCAAGTACATTACAAAATAACGAGCCAATGCCAAGCAGCGGATATAACAACCCCAACATCGCCGATGATGAAATCGATTTACGCGAACTCTTTGCGGTTATTTGGCAAGGAAAATGGCTAATTATAGCAATTACGGCACTGTTTGCAGTTGCATCAGTTGTTTACGCAATTAGCCAACCTAATATTTATAAGTCTGAAGCGTTGTTAGCCCCTGCAGAGCAAGAAGGTGGCGGTGGTTTAAGTGCCCTAGCTGGGCAGTTTGGTGGTTTAGCGAGTTTAGCGGGTGTTAATTTAGGTGGCGGTTCAAGTAACAAAGCACAATTAGCTATTGAAGTGTTAAAGTCACGCCAGTTTACCAGCGACTTTATTCAAAAGCATAATATATTAGCCGACTTAATGGCTGCCGAATCATGGAATATGCAAACGAATACGCTTGTGTATGATGATGAAATATACGATGCTGAAAACAATAAATGGGTGCGTGAAGTAAAAGCCCCCTTTGCGCCTGAGCCTTCAATGCAAGAAGCGTATAAAGAATTTAGTAAAATTATCAGTGCCAACACAGATAAAGAAACCGGTATGGTTAAAATCTCAATAGAGCATGTTTCTCCTTATGTTGCACAGCAATGGGTAGATTGGTTAATTAAAGATATTAACCAAACCATGAAACAGCGTGATGTATTAGAGGCAATAAAAAGTACCGACTTTTTAACACAGCAGCTAGAGCAAACAAAAATTGCTGATATACGTGCGGTACTATACAAGCTAGTTGAAGAGCAAACTAAAACAATCATGTTTGCTAAAGTACGCGACGAATACGTATTTAAAACAATTGACGCAGCATTAGTACCAGAAGAAAAATTCAAGCCTAAACGCGCTCTAATTTGTGTGCTTGGCGTACTTTTAGGTGGAATGCTAAGTGTAATGATAGTATTGATCAGACACTATGTAGGTAACTCTAAATCCTAGAACCTATTTCTAGAAGGCCTATTGGGCACTTTTTAGAAAAAGTACTAAATCAAGCAATTACAATGAGATAGTCTAAATTGACTGTCTCATTTTAGAAAAAAGTGTCTCAGTGGGGTGAGTAATTACTGAGATGAAAAGTTGTAAAAATTCAATGTAATTATAGTTCATTACTTAGCGAGTGAGCGTATTTCAAGACTGGAATCATGTTATGCCATGATTTTTATATTGGAATTTGACTATAATAATTTGGTCTGAGGGTTATGATTTTTGATTGTTAGCCTCTAAACAAAACTACTTCTGTTAGTAGTTAAAATATATTTTAAATTTAGATGAATATGGAAATATAAATGTTAAATAACAAATCAGTTTTAATAACCGGCGGCACAGGTTCTTTTGGTAAAAAATTTATAGAAACTATTCTTGACCGTTATCCGGATGTAAAAAAGATAATTATCTACTCGCGTGATGAGTTAAAACAGTCACTAATAAAGCAAAAATATCCTGCTTACGATTATCCCCAATTACGATTTTTTATTGGTGATGTGCGTGATAAAGAACGTTTAACTCAAGCATGTGAAGGTGTTGATGTAATTATTCATGCTGCAGCAATTAAGCAAGTTGATACGGCAGAATACAACCCAACAGAATGTATCCGCACTAATATAGACGGTGCTGAAAATGTTATTCATGCCGCATTAGCATGTGGTGTAAAAGATGTTGTTGCATTATCAACAGATAAAGCATGTGCACCAATTAACTTATACGGTGCTACTAAGCTTGCATCAGATAAGTTATTTGCCGCGGCTAATAATATTCGTGGTTCTAAAGATATTAAATTTAGCGTTGTACGTTACGGTAATGTTATGGGCTCTCGCGGTTCAGTAATCCCTTTCTTTTTAGAAAAACGAAAAGATGGTGAGCTACCAATTACACATAGGGAAATGACGCGTTTTAATATTTCATTGCAAGCAGGTGTTGATTTAGTCATGTTTGCATTAGGTCATCACTTAGGTGGCGAGATATTTATTCCAAAAATTCCATCATATAAAATTTTAGATATTGCTGAAGCAGTTGCACCTGAATGTACTATCCGTGATGTAGGAATTCGCCCTGGTGAAAAGCTTCACGAAGAAATGATTACTGATACAGACTCACTCAATACAATTGATTTAGGTCCTTACTATGCAATCTTACCTTCTGTTTCTTTTACTTACACCGAAGATGAGTATTTAACACACCATAAGGCAACAAAAGTACCATTTGGTTTTAAATATAACTCAGGAACAAATACTGAGTGGGAAACAATAGAAGGCTTACGTCAACTTATTGTTGAACATGTTGATCCAACATTTGAAGTGTAGAGATAATTAAATGATACCGTATGGAAAGCAAGATATATCAGAAGCGGATATAGACGCTGTTATAGATGTATTAAAATCTGATTTTCTCACACAAGGGCCAAAGGTTCCTGCGTTTGAAAGATCATTGATGGATGCAACCGGTGCCGATTATGCATTGGCAGTTAATAGCGCAACGTCAGCCTTGCACATAGCTTGTTTGGCACTTGAGTTAGGGAAAGGAGATACGTTATGGACAACGCCTATCACTTTCGTGGCTTCAGCGAACTGCGGATTGTATTGTGGTGCAACTATTGACTTTGTGGATATTGATCCAGCAACTTATAATCTCTGTCCAAAAGCATTAGAAAAAAAGCTAGTTCAGGCTAAACAACAAGGTAAGTTACCTAAAGTTGTTGTTGCCGTGCACTTATGCGGGCAACCGTGTGATATGAAGGCAATCCATGCGTTATCCCTAGAATATGGCTTTAAAGTCATTGAAGATGCTTCACATGCAATAGGTGGGCGTTATTTAGAACAACCAATTGGATCATGTGAATACAGCGATATTACCGTGTTTAGCTTTCACCCTGTTAAAATTGTTACCACCGCAGAAGGTGGTGCGGCATTAACGAATAGCAAAGCACTTGCAGATAAAATGGCACTTTACCGTAGTCATGGCATCACACGTGACGAAGCATTAATGGAAAATGCTTCGCATGGTGGCTGGTATTATGAACAAATTGATGTAGGCTTCAACTATCGTATGACAGAGCTACAAGCTGCATTGGGTGTTTCCCAAATGAAACGTTTGAAGAAGTTTGTAGCAGCACGTCATAAACTAGCTACGCGTTACTATGAAAAACTAGCTAATTTACCTATTACGTTGCCATATCAATTACCTAATACATACTCAGGCTTACATTTATATGTTATTCGTTTAAACCTAAATGAGATAACAAAAACCCATAAAGAAGTGTTTGATTCGCTAAGAGAAAATGGAGTTGGTGTTAACCTGCATTATATTCCAGTGCATTTTCAGCCTTACTATCAAAAAATGGGCTTTAAGCAAGGCGATTTCCCCCATGCAGAAAGCTATTACAGCAATGCTATTTCATTACCGATGTTCCATGGTATGACCTATGAGCAGCAAGATGAAGTTATCAGTAAGCTAACACAAATATTAGAAGTCTAATCATGAATATAGCAATCATTCCTGCCCGCGGTGGCAGTAAACGCATACCCCGAAAAAATATTAAAGAGTTTCATGGTAAGCCAATGATTGCTTATTCAATTGAAGCTGCTTTAGAGAGTAACTGCTTTGATAAAGTAATTGTATCGACAGATGATTCAGAAATAGCAGAAATTGCTATAAAGTATGGTGCAGAAGTGCCGTTTATGCGACCTGATAATATTGCAGATGATTACGCAACCACCCTTGATGTAATAAAGCACGCTATTGAATTTACAGAACAGCAAGGTTGGGGAGTTGAAAACGTATGTTGTATTTATGCAACCGCTCCATTTTTAACACCTGAATTCATAAAAAAAGGCCTACAAGAGCTAACTAAAAGTACTATAGATTATGCCTTTAGTGCTACTAGTTTTCCTTTTCCAATTCAAAGAGCGATTAGGCTCAATGCGCAAGAGCGCGTAGAAATGCTCCAGCCTGAGCATTTAAATACACGCTCTCAAGACTTGGAAGAAGCCTATCATGACGCTGGCCAGTTTTACTGGGGGACAGCCATTGCTTTTTTAAATGGTAAGTCCTTTTTTTCACCTCAGTCTAAAGCTATTTTACTGCCTAGAAAGCGGGTTCAAGATATTGATACACCTGAAGACTGGGAGTTAGCAGAGGCTTTATACAAGGCGCTACAATGAAAGTAGTGTTTAGGGTTGACGCGTCACAGCATATTGGTAGTGGGCATGTGATGCGCTGTTTAGTGTTAGCCAAAGTACTTAGGCTTGAAGGACATACAGTTGTATTTGCAACACGTCGCCAGACTTCAGACCTTAATACGTTTATAAACGATAAAGGCTTTGAACTAATTCACTTAATACAACCTACTTTATGGAAAACACCCAAGAATACCGCTGACTATGCGGCTTGGTTGCAAGTTAGTGAAGAGCAGGATTACCAAGACTTTGTCAGTAAGGTGGAAAACGCTGACTTAGTTATTGTTGATCATTATGGTATTAATGCAGATTGGCACCGCAAAGTGAAACGGTATTTAGCTTGTACTTTAATGGTTATAGATGACTTAGTTAGAAAGCACGATGCGGATATAGTATTGGACCAAACACTTAATCGATGTGCAACTGAATATACTAATTTGCACCCCTGCTTAGCGTTGACAGGCACGGACTATGCTTTATTAAAGCCAGACTTTGCTCGTGTAAGAGAGAGGCTGCAAACACAGCTACCACATAAACACACTTTATTAATCAGTATGGGAGGTATTGATCAACCAAATGCCTCACTAAGCGTCTTACATGCTTTACAAAATGAAGCACAAAAATTACCAACAACCGTTTTGTTAAGTAAGCGCTCACCTAATTATGAGCAAGTAAAGTCATTTGCTCTAGCAAACAGCGAGTGGGTCGAGCACATTGAGTTTGTAGATGATATGCCCATTTTTATGGGGCAATATAGCATTATGATTGGTGCTCCAGGTTCAACCTCGTGGGAGCGAGCTTGTTTAGGTATTCCGTCAATTATTGTTCCTATTGCAGATAACCAAAACACCATTGCACAACAACTAGAAGAAGCTAACGCAGTAAAAGTAGTTAAATTAAATAATATTGCAAATGAGTTGTCTGGTGCACTACAAGAAATTATCACTCATTGGCAACGATATCGCACACATAATTTAGCATTATGTGATGGTCTGGGGTGCAAAAGAGTGACCCTGCAATTAAAAAGGTTTATGAAGTTATGCTAAAGGTGGCTCTACTTTGTTCTGATAAAAATCACCCTGCTTATAAGGCATTAGTGCACTGGAAAGCACTTAATGAGCAGCGTTATGAGATAGAACTACTAACCTCAGTAGATGAAATAAGCAATAAAGGTACTTTACTTTTTTTAGTGTCGTGTAGTGAAATCGTAAAAAAATGTCATCGCGATTACTTTGAGCATACTTTAGTTCTTCACGCCAGTGATTTACCAAAAGATAGAGGGTGGAGCCCTCACATTTGGGCTATTGTGAATGGTAAAAACACACTGACACTTTCGTTATTAGAAGCAGAAGATAAAGTAGATACTGGGGCAATATGGAAAAAAGTAGATATTACGCTCGATGGCAGCGAGCTATATGACGAAATAAATCAAAAGCTATTTGATGCTGAACTGCAGTTAATTACATGGGCTTGTGAAAATGTTTATACTATAGTACCAACCCCTCAAGATGAAAGCGCGACAAACTATTTACGTAAACGCACCCCAGCAGATAGTGAAATAGACATTAATAAACCACTTGTAGAGCAGTTTAATCAACTTCGAGTGTGCGACCCCGAACGATTTCCAGCTTACTTTTATAAAAACGGCTGTAAGTATAAAATTAAAATAGAGAAGTATTAGTATGAATGAATTTATTACTATTGATGGCAAAAAAATAGGCCCGGATTTTCCTCCATATATAATTGCAGAGCTATCAGCAAACCATAACGGTGATATAAACAGGGCGTTTAAAATACTTGAAATGGCGAAACGTTGTGGCGCCGATGCAATTAAATTACAAACCTACACGCAAGATACTTTAACAATTGATTGTGACAAGCCTGATTTCAAGATTGAAGGCGGCCTTTGGGACGGTCGTACATTGTATGACTTATACTCTGAAGCACATATGCCATGGGAATGGCATAAACCGCTTTTTGAAAAGGCAAAAGAGTTAGGCATTACTATTTTTAGTTCGCCATTCGACTTTACAGCTGTTGATATGCTGGAAGAGCTTGGTGCACCTGCATATAAAATAGCATCCTTTGAAGCGATAGATCTACCGCTTATTGAGTACGTCGCGAAGACAGGTAAGCCAATGATTATTTCAACGGGGATGGCGAACGAAGAAGAAATTCGTGAAGCGGTTGAAACTGCAAAGAATGCGGGTTGTAAAGAGCTGGTCGTGCTCCACTGTGTAAGTGGATACCCTGCTCCGTCAAGTGATTATAACTTGAAAACAATTCCGGATATGGCTGAGCGTTTTGATGTGCTTACTGGGCTTTCAGATCACACTATTGATAATACCACTGCAATTACGTCAGTGGCGTTAGGAGCATGTTTGATAGAGAAGCATGTCACGCTCGATAGAAAAGGTGGTGGGCCGGATGACAGCTTTTCACTTGAAGAGCCAGAGTTAAAACAGCTTTGTGCAGATAGTAAAACAGCATGGGCTGCCACTGGCGCTGTTAATTATGAGCGTAAAGAGAGCGAAAAAGGAAATATGATATTCAGGCGTTCATTGTATGTAGTAAAAGATGTTGCTGCTGGGGAAGCGTTTACTCATGAAAATGTCAGAAGTATTAGGCCTGGTTACGGATTAGCACCAAAGTACTTAAAAAATATTGTCGGAAAAAAATCCATAAAAAATATTTCTAGAGGAACCCCTTTAGCGGAAGATTTCCTGTAATGATTGCTTATGTTGACTCCCCTTTTCAGTTATTACAGATGTATGAGCTAAATGAGCAACGCAAGAGTTTTTGTAAAGTCTACATCCGCCTAAATGGTAAAATGGAAAATGATAAGCAGCTTAAGAGTTTGGTCAAGCTTTTTGGTTTGGCTGATTATAGGTTTATTCGAGTGGTGAAGGGATATGAAAAGGCCTATTACTATTTCATATTTTTGTTTTTATCAATTATGAATACTCAAATTATCATTGGAGATGCCAACTGTTTTTTATTTAAGTTGCTAAAGCAGTTTTTGCCGAAGTCAAAGTTTTTACTTTTAGACGACGGGGTTGCAACTATAAATGATGTCGAGATCAATAAACATTACAGCCGTTTTACTATTTTCCCTGATTATGTAAAAGACTCACTAACTAACGACTTTAAAGCGATTAAAAAGCTAATAGGGGAAAAAAAAGTTGTTTTGAAGCATGTGATTGTTGGAGCAAAGTTTATAGATGCAGGTATCTGCAGTGAGCTATCTTATGATACTGCACTAAGCAAGATTATTTCTAATCTAAATTTAGATGAAGTATCTTGTGTTTATATTCCCCATAGAGGTGAAACTGATGCTCAAATCTCAAGATTAAAGAATAAATTTCCAATAGAGATTATCAGAACAGATTACCCCATAGAGTTACTAGCATTAGAAACGGGTGTTTATCCAGCCACCATAAGCCATACTTTATCTACAGCAGTCTACTCTATGAAAAAAATTTACACGAATGTAGATATGTATACATGTAAAATCCCATCTAGTGAGGTTTTACTAAGAAAAGAGTCTATAGAGCGCTTATATCAACAACTTGAAGATGAAGCATTTACATTTTTTTTAAAATGATTCAAAAGGATATGTTATGAATCTATTGATAGTATTACTTAAAGAGTTATTGGAGTCAGCTTTAAGGAACATAAGGTTGGTAAGAGTTCAAGGAAAAGATACTTCTATAAACAAAACATTAAACAGAGATGGTATTGTTGTAGAAAGCAATTTTTTTAACTCCGAGCAATGTAAGTATTTTAGAGACAAGATAGATAGTTATATATATAAAGGCGAGAGCAATGTTTGGCAAGATGATTTGGGCGCAGATAACCGTGTTTATTTCATTAACGAAATAGATTCTGAATTTGAGAAGTTTTACTCAAACCCATTAATTCGAAACGCACTTTTGAAATACACTGGTACAAGTAAACCCAATGGTATGTTACTAGCAGCTAGAATTGATGCGAAAGAAGGGAACTTAGGTTCTGGAGGTGGTTGGCATAGAGATTCACCTATAACCCATCAGTTTAAAGCGATATGTTACCTGAGTGATGTAGGGCCTAGTAATGGACCATTTCAGTACATAAAAGGATCACATAGTAAGATGAATGTAATTAAGTCTTACTTAAAAAAGATTTTTAAAGCAGGCCAGTATCGTTTTACTGAAAAAGAAATTAAAAACTACCTTTCATATAGCAAAACTGAGATAAGCGATATGGTAGCTCCTGAGGGAACTCTAGTGTTTGCAGACACAAAAGGCTTGCACAGAGGGAAACCCATAGAAAAGGGGAGTCGGTATGTGTTGTTTTGTTACTTCTGGGATGGGGTTATACCAAAGCACTTTGAAAAACTTAGACAAAAATAAATGAAATTTTCAAATTTGCTCATGAAACTTTCTAGTGTGAGTATTTTAACTTCGATATTAACTCTTTTGACCTCATTCATATTAGCAAAGGTCATGCAAGTTGAAGATTTTGGTGAATATTCTTTTTACCAAAGCATTCTGATGCTACTGATTAATATTGTGCCGTTTGGGACCCCTCTAGCTATAGCTGTTTTTGTAAATACTGGTACAAATAAAAAGGTGTCAAAAATACTCGACAATACTTTATTTATCCTTATTCCATCCGCTTTTGGGACTATGGTAGCTATGTTGGTTTTGTACTCAGCTTTTACAGAACGCCTTGAATTAGTATATTTAATTATAATTATTAATTCAGTATTTATGTCTATAAATATATTGTTTATAAGTTATTTAAGAACTACCCAGCAAGTGAAACGATATGCCATACATTTCTTTATCTACACTTGCTGTATCACTATCGCTGGCTTGGTTGGGTATGTTTTTTATAGTCAGGTAATCACTTTTTACTTAGCTATCTTGTTGTTTCTATTAATACCTACGTTTATCTCAATAAAGCACTTACATACAGATTTTAAAATTGGTAGTTATATAAGAAATAAAAAAGTATTTTTCACTTGGTCAATAAAGTATGGAACACCAATAGTCGCAAGTACTTCAGTAATGTCTTTTTTGGTTGTTGGTGATAAAATTATTTTGGGTTTTCTAGCTAGCAACAGTGTAGTTGCAAGTTATGCAATTGCGGCCTTATTGGCTTCAACCTCATTATTTGTCGTGAATAATTTTGCGGCTGCATGGAGTAGTTACTTATTTAAGAAACTCTCTAAGTTATCCTCCAAGGAAATATATAGTTATTATGGTAAACAAAAATACAAACCACTTTTTGCTTTACCCCTATTATTTATTTCTTACTTACCACAACTTTTTGCATATAAGATCTTCTTCGCAAGCAGGTATCCTAAATTAGAGCTTACAATATTACTATTAAACACTGCATATACGTTGTTGGGTATATCAAAGTATTTTATGGGCTATTTAAACTACTTTGGAAAGAATGTTTTTATTTTTTATTCTGCTATTGTAGCGTGCTTCACATTGATAATTACAAGTAAATACACATATTCTATCGAACTATACGGGCTCTCTATTTCTGTATTATTGGCATTTGCAACATTGCTTCTATTAATAGTGTATTTTACCAATAAGGTTTTACTTAATAATGTTAATAAATAAAACACTCAACTTTCTTTACAAGACTTTTGATTATAGGTTTTATAAGAAAAAATATAACGTAGATATCAAATTTAATGGCTATGGAATAAGGTTTGTAGGAAATGGCTGTTTCGTTTGTCACGAAAATAGTTACATTAGTTATAATTCATTTGTAAATTTGGCTGAAAACACAACGTTAAAAATAGGAAAAAATGTTTCCATCAGTAACTTTGTAAGAATATATACGTCTGGGTTTAACACAGAAGTATTGATACGTAATGGTCATAAAGAAGCAAAAGATGGCGATGTCACCATTGGTAGCAATGTTCTGATAGGATCTGGGTGCTTTATTTGCCCAAATGTTACCATAGGAGATAATGTAGTAATTGGTGCTAACTCTGTTGTTGTTTGTGATTTGCCTAGTAATACTGTCTGTGCAGGCTCTCCTGCAAAAGTAATTAAATATTACGATTGATAATTAGCCTGTGGAGCTTGTGTGGATAAGGTATATTTAAACTGTTTTTTTGTTTTTTGTGTTTTTTAATTGCGACTTATCTTCCTGGGTTGTTATTTTATCCTTTTTTTTGTGAGGGGTTTTCCGCTTATTTTAATTACAATGAAGGTCTTTATTCATACTTTTTTATTTTATCGTCTGTTTTTATTTTAGTAACATTCTTGAGTTTTTATCTCCTTGATAAAATCCCACTAGTGAGAACAAGATACTTGGATTCAACTTTAGTCTATTACGTTATTTTTTTCATAGTAATCCTTTATTTTGCACTTTCGATTAATTTTGCTGTTAATTTTACTTCAAGCTTTAGGCATAAGAATAGGCTTGCTGATGCAGGACCTTTAGTTAGTATTTTATTTATGATGAAGCCAATTGTTTACTTTATAGTTTCACTTGCTGTAATACACATACTTAACGGTAATGTATTAGGCCGAAATAGTAAAATATTTATGTTTTTAATATTGATATCTACAATTATGTTTTTAAATTCGTCTATGCAATTTATATTTATTATCTTGGTTGCTATCGTTTTGTGGGCACCAAAACTATTAATAGTGAACTTTAAGGAGTTAAACTTTAAAGCATTGTTTTTAGTTATCGTATTAGCTCCATTGGTATGTATATTTGTTATTTTCATTGGTATAGGTAATAAGGTTGGGTATGATTATTTATTAAGTAATGAAGGTTTAAGTTTTTTAATGGGCTTTGGTGACCTTTTATTTCCTAGAATGTCGACATCCTTATTTTCATCAGTTGTAATATTTGAAAAGGCATTAAATGGCACTTTTTTTGGTAACGATGTAATTAGTGGTATTGAAGCAACATTATCTAACAGATTCGCGCTAATTAATTCCTCTGGTACATTTGATCCAAGTTTAATTGATACCGTAAATAGGCTTAATTACCTCGAGGTTTTTTCAAATCACGCCGAAAGAGCTGGGGCTTCACCTGGGATAATTGCCTCTAGTTTCTTTACACCATTGTTTCCATTTTCTTTCTTTATTGTACCTCTGTACGTGGCATTTATATTTAGATCACTTAGATATCATATGTCTAAACAGGCTAAGTTTAGCCTTTTATCATTTTTAGCTTTACCTTATTTAATAATTAACTTATTTGAGTCACCTCTTAATATTTTCTATATATTTGATCCGATACTAATTCTCTTTTTAAACGTCTGTTTTTTCGGCCGTTTTGTTAACATTAATGCTGTATTTAAAAAATAAATAAGGCAAAAAAATGAATGAAAAATTGTTTTCTGTACAAGTATTAAGGGGTTTTGCATGCTTGGCAGTTATAATCTCTCATGCGATAGGGAAAGCCTTAAATAGTGAAAGTATTGTTCTACCACTTTTTATATCTAGCACACCTGAACTTATAACTTTCGGGCATTTCGGTGTGGATTTGTTTTTTATTATTAGTGGCTTTATTATGTTCACAGTTCACTATAAGGACTTCGGCACTAATGGGGCTTGGAAAAAATTTCTTATCGCTCGATTTATTCGTTTAGTACCTATTTATTGGCTATTATCTTCTTTGGCATTAGTTATTTTATTGATAGCTCCTGAGTTATTCCAACATCGCAGCTCTGCTGAGATCTACTGGGTGCTGGGTTCATACTTTTTTATTCCTGTTACTACGTCTTATGGTTTGTCATCACCCTTGCTTGGCGTAGGGTGGAGCCTTAATTATGAAATGCTTTTCTATATTTCATTTGCATTCTTTTTGTGTTTCTTTCGTTCTTATAAATCATTAGGTATTTTATCTATTATTGGTTCAGTAAGTGTTATTATAGGGGGGAACTGGCACTTAAAAGTAACAGGTGAGATTATGTCCCTAATTACCAGTCCATTGTTACTCGAATTTCTAATAGGTATTTTTTGTGGTTACTTGTTTATTTTTCATAAGGACACTTTAGTACACTATAAACGTTATTTTTTGCTTGGATCCTTTATAATTTTTCTATGTAGTTTTATCTATATACCATCCAACTATGGCGAAAGGTTTCTCCTGTGGGGAGGAGGCAGTGCCTTGCTTCTTATCAGTGCATTAATGTATGAATATCTATTTCAAAAAACTAGTTATTTTAATTATGTATTTGAAAGGTTTGGGGCTGCTTCATATTCTGCATATCTAATTCAGGTTTTCTCTCTACCTTTCTTTTCGAAGGTGTTTTTGTTAATGAATCTTGGTACCAATTGGTTGATTTATGTGGTTTTTATTGTTTTTGGTACGGTTTT
>NZ_BADW01000169.1:0-2635 GCF_000241165.1 Pseudoalteromonas sp. BSi20439 | reverse complement strand
TGCGTATTCTCATGCATCGCGATCACCTAATACTATCTAAGCCGATCACCTAATACCATCCATCAAGATCACTCAATACCATCGATGCCGATCACTTTTCGGTCAAAATGGTATTGAGTGATCGGCTTGAATGGTATCGTTCAATTTGTACACGTTTTTGTCTAGCCAGTAGGTGTTTTTAACCGTTATTCTTTTCATTTTTGATGATGAGAATGACCATGCCAACGGCACCTATTTCAATGCGTAAACTTAAAGAGATTTTAAGACTAAAATACAGCTGTAAACTCAGTCATCGTCAGATAGCAACAAGCTTATCTGTTTCACCCTCAATCGTGTCTAAATATGCCTGTAAATCAGCAGAGTTAGATATTACTTACTGGCCGCTTGATGAGAAGTGGGATGATCACGCTCTGCAACAAGCGTTCTTCAAAACAAAGCCTCGATTAAAGGGCTTTACCATTCCTGACTGGTCGTTAGTTCAGCAAGAGCTTCGGCCTAAAACCATGACGTTGTTGCTGCTTTGGGAAGAATACAAAGAGCGGCACGCGGAAGGTTTTTACAGTTACACTCACTTCTGCCGTCAGTACAAGGCATGGCTTAAATGCCAAAAACCCTCCATGCGACAAAATCATAAAGCAGGTGAAAAACTGTTTGTGGATTACTGTGGCCCAACCATGAGTATTGTTGATACAAGTACAGGCGAATGTCGTACTGCACAAGTGTTCGTTGCGGTCATGGGTGCATCAAATTATACCTATGCCGAAGCGACTTACAGCCAGAAACTCGAAGATTGGGTGATGAGTCACGCCCGTTGTTTTGAGTTTCTTGGCGGTGTTCCTGAGCTAATAATTCCTGACAACCTTAAAAGTGCCGTCACCAAACCGTGTCGATATGAGCCTGACTTAAATCCAACCTACCAACAACTAGCGACACATTACGATACGGTCATTGTGCCCGCTAGACCCTATAAACCAAAGGATAAGGCTAAGGCTGAAGTGGGTGTGCAAATTGTTGAACGTTGGATAATGGCGCGCCTTCGCAATGAAACCTTCTTTAGCTTGCGTCAATTGAACCTGAAAATACAAGCATTACTGGTCGATTTAAATCAACGTAAAATGAAAAAGCATCCTGGCTCACGGCTCAGTCAGTTTGATGCTATCGACAGACCTGCACTCAAACCACTGCCTACACAGCCTTACAGCTATACCTTAGTAAAACAGGTGAGCGTGCATATTGATTATCATGTGGAAATTGAAAAGCACTACTACTCAGTGCCACATACCTTAATTAAACAAAAGCTTGAAGCCCATGCCTCCGGGAAGTTGGTGACACTCTACCATCAAGGCATACAAGTCGCTGTTCACCCCAGATCATACCGAGAAGGTGCGCACACCACGCTTGATCTGCATATGCCTATCGCTCATCAAAAGCAGCAACAATGGACACCACAGCGGTTCGAACGCTGGGCGAGTAAATTTGGCACATCAACTGAGCAGTTTGTTATGCAATTGATGCAAGCTAAAAAACATCCAGAGCAAAGCTACCGTGCTTGTATGGGGTTATTAAGCCTAGGTAAAAAGTTTAGTGATCAACGTCTTGAAGCCGCCTGTCATCGCGCATTAACCACAGGTGTTACTCGCGTTAAACAAGTAAAGACTATCTTAGAAAAAGGCTTGGATAAACAACCCTTGCCACAAGCTCAAGGTGATTTACTACAAGATATTGATCATAAAAATATCCGTGGCAACCACTATTACCATTAATAAAAATTAACAAACCATAGGAAGACTTATGCAAAATATCAATCAACAAGTTAATAATCAGTTAAGTAATTTAAAGCTAAGCGGCATACGTGATGCGCTATTGCAGCAATACGAGCAACCCAATTTATACGTTGAACAAAGCTTCGAAGAGCGGCTAAGTTTATTGCTTGAACATGAAATAACGCAGCGTGATCAGCGTAAAATAGATCGCCTAACGCGACAAGCAAAGTTCAGAGTTGGCGGCACACTTGCCCAACTCAACTATGGCGCAGCACGACAACTCGATAAAGCTCAGATCCGTTCATTAGCACAAGGTGAATGGCTTCGTCTTCACCAAAACATCTTGATCACAGGAGCAACAGGTTGTGGCAAAACTTACCTCGCTTGCGCGCTTGGTCAAAACCACTGCCAACAAGGGAGTAGCGTTTATTATTTTAGGCTCAAAGAGCTATTAGAAAAGATGTTTCTAGCGCAAGCCGATGGTAGTTATCGAAAACTGATCAACAAGCTTAGCTCTGCCAATTTACTGATCTTAGATGATTGGGGATTAGAGCCATTAACGGCTCAACAACGGAGTGATTTACTGGAATTAATTGATGCAAGATATGATACAAAATCGACCTTAATAGCGAGTCAATTACCGATAGAAAATTGGTATGAAATGATCGGAGAATCGACACACGCGGATGCGATTCTAGATAGGCTTGTGCACGGGGCGATAAAGTTGGAATTAAAAGGCGAGTCGATGCGAAAAAAACTAAATTTCTTGACTGATGCCGATCACTCAAGTTAGATTTTACTGAGGTCTACTGACAGACAAAAAAGTGATCGGCTTGAATGGTATTGAGCGATCGGCATCATGGTATTACGCA
>NZ_BADW01000170.1:0-19160 GCF_000241165.1 Pseudoalteromonas sp. BSi20439 | reverse complement strand
AACCCCGAACCCCGAACCCCGAACCCCGAACCCCGAACCCCGAACCCCGCAATTAAGCTATTAGTTTCTCCGCTAGGTTGAGTTCCATTGTTGCTTTTAATAAACGGTATAAGTTAATTGACGCGTCAATTTCTTCTTTACGGTTGGTTAAGCTTTCAATATTTAAGCCCAGCGGCACACCTAAGTGCGCACAGCTTTTTAAAATTGAGTCGAGGTTTTCGCGACAAATACGCACTGATTCGCTTAATGTATTTTCCGAATCAAGCATGCGCCATTTAGTTGCCTCTGGCACTGAGATGCCTAGCCATTGCATAAACTCTAAGGTTTTTTCACCACCACAAGGCGTAAAGGTTAATATAATTCGATTAGGTGTCAGGCCTTGTGCTTTGCATGTGCGCGCATAACTGGTTATTAAATCTATGGTTGCTTGTGCGTTGTACACGGCTTGAGAGATAAAAAACTGGCACCCTTGTGCTGTTTTTTCTATTAAGCGTTGGTGTTCGTTGCGCTTATTGGCATGGCGCTCAGCAATGGTTACACCACCTAAAAAGAAATCTTCAGACTGCTCTGCCAGTGTTTTATAGGCATTCGGTAAGCTCAGCTTTATATCACCTGCTGATGATGGGCTGCCCACTAACACCACGTTTTTTAAATCGTAGTCATTTTTAGTTTCATCTAACCACGCTTTAAACTCACTCACACCGCGCTGAGCTACACTTTTATAAGTAATTACATCAAGATCAGATAAGCCTCGTAAGAGTTGACTGTACTCGCGCGGATCAACTGTTTGCTTAAATGCAAATGGACGCGCTTGCTCTGTACGGCTGCTTTCATCTTGAATGTCATAAATAATCACACCGTCATATTCAATTTCGTGTAAACGGCCTAATAACTTTTCGGCAATGACTTTTAATTGCGCTTTATCAGTCCCAATTTTTGGAGGTGTTGTGCCAATTAGGTAAACACCTTGGTTGGTGTCCTGTATTTTTTCTTGAAGTGATAAAGCCATAATCCTCATTCCAGCTTAATTTGTGATGATGGATTTAATATAGCAGCCATTTAGACGTCTAGATAGATTTATTTATTGAAAGTTTCTCAACAAACGTGAATTATTTTCATAGTTAAACCAAGTTACCAGCAATAACTGACACAGTTGTTTACATAATTAATAGGCTTAGGGCTCTTATATTTAATTGCTTTACGGCATACTTAGTTTGGTAAATGTTTTAAAAATTGCTCAATTTAAAAAGGGATAACAATGAAATTTAAATTATTGGCAACTAGCCTAGCGGTATCGCTGGCCTTAACAGGTTGTGCTATGCAGCAAAGTCAAAACACGCAAACAGCAGCTCAACAAGAACAAGTTAATAAAGCAGATGAGCGTGTTTTTTCACAAGATTACCTATTAGAAGAGCTAGATAACGGCTTGCGTGTGATGGTAGTTAAAACCGATTACCCAGATGTAGTATCGCTACAAATACCGGTATCTGTTGGCTCGCGAAATGAAGTGGAAGCGGGTAAAACTGGTTTTGCTCACTTTTTTGAACACATGATGTTTAAAGGCTCTGAAAAGTTTCCGCAAGATGTGTATTCAGATATTCTAAAAAATTCAGGGGTTGATAACCGCGCCTACACAACTAACGATTACACTAACTACCACTTAAATTTTTCAAAACAGCATCTTGATAAAGTACTTGAGATTGAAGCTGATATTTTTCAAAACTTAAGCTACACCGAAGAACAATTTAGAACCGAAGCGCTTACCGTTAAAGGCGAGTACTTAAAAAATAACGCCAGTCCAATTCGTAAATTATTAAGTGCGGTACGCCAAGAAGCGTTCGAAAAACATACCTATAAACACACTACTATGGGCTTTTTTGAAGACATTGAAGCTATGCCAGATCAAATGACCTACGGTAAAGAGTTTTTTGATAAGTTTTATAAGCCTGAATATGTATCGCTTGTGATTGTTGGTGATGTTGATCCAAAAGAGACCATGGCGATGGTTAAAAAACACTGGGGTAACTGGCAAAAAGGCGACTATGTTGCTGATATTCCAAAAGAGCCAACTCAGCAAGCGCCAAAATATGTGCATGAGCAAAACGAAGGGTTACCAGGTCATTGGTTACTTGTGTCGTATAAAGGGGCTGCATGGGAGCCTCAGAAAAAAGACAGAGCCGCATTAGATTTACTGTCGCAGCTTTACTTTTCTAGCAATTCAGATATTTACCAAGAGCTGGTAGTAGAAAAGCAAATCGCGAGTCAAATGTTTATTTATAACCCAGAAACTAAAGATCCAGGGTTACTGCATGTATTTGTAAAAGTTGAAAATGCCGATGATTTAGCCACAGTGCGTGATGCTATAAACCGTACCTATGCCAAAGCGCGTACCGAGTTGGTTGATAGCCAAAAACTCAGCGATTTAAAGTCTAACCTTAAATACAGCTTTATAAATGGTTTAGATTCATCGCAAGCAATTGCCTCTACACTTGCCAGCTATATGCATTTTGAGCGCGATCCTGAGGTGATTAATCAGCTGTATAAATCGGCAGACAATATCACTAGCGAAGATATTAGAGCCGTTGCAAATAAGTATTTTGTTGATAATGCTCGCACCACAATTACTATGTCGGCACTTGATAAAGCCCCAGGTTTTGAACAAGAAAGCGATTTAAATGCCTTGGTAGCAAAATATCAGCAAGTACCGAGTAAGCCAATCTTTAAGGTGCTGGATAAAACCAATAGCTCGCCGTTAATCGATATTAACTTATTATTTAATACCGGTGCCGCTGCCGATCCGCAAGGTAAAAAAGGCGTGGCGGCACTGACTGCCGCAATGCTGGCGCAAGGTGGCTCAACCTCAATGAGTTACAAAGAAATTAAAAAAGCAATGTACCCGCTTGCGGGTAGTTTTGGTTATCAAATAGATAAAGAAATGCTGTCGTTCCAAGGGCGTATTCATAAAGATAATGCTGCTCAGTGGTATGCCTTAGTGAGTGAGCAGCTTCTAAACCCAGGCTTTAGAGAAGATGACTTTAAACGTCTGAAAAAAGAAATGATCGATGGCATTAAATCGGGTTTAAAAGCTTCTAATGATGAAGAGTTGGGTAAAGAAGTGCTCTACAGTGTGCTTTATAAAGGCCACCCTTATGAAAGCTATAACTACGGTGACTTATCTGACTTAGAAGCGCTCACTCTTGATGATGTTAAAGCGTTTTATAATGCTGAACTTACACAAGCTAAACTTACTGTGGGTTTAATTGGTGCAGTCCCTACAAAACTTAAAGCACAAATGTTAGCTGACTTAGCGACACTCCCTAAAGGCGAACAAAGCCGCTTAACAATCCCTGATGCGCCAGAGCTTAAAGGTCATCATGCAACAATTGTTGAAAAGTCAGCGCAATCAACAGCTGTATCGTTTGGCTTTCCTATTGATACCATTCGTAGCAGCGAAGACTGGACCGCATTGTGGTTAGTGCGCTCGTACTTTGGTGAGCATCGTAGTTCTAACAGTTACTTGTACGAACGTATTCGTCAAACCCGTGGTATGAATTACGGTGATTACGCCTACATTGAATACTTCCCTAGAGGTATGTTTCAAACTAAACCGGATGCAAACTTAGGGCGCTCTGAGCAAATATTCCAGGTGTGGCTGCGTCCACTGCGCTCAAACAACGATGCGCATTTTGCTACCCGTACCGCATTATTTGAGCTAGATAAACTAATTAAAAATGGCATGACTGAGGCTGATTTTGAAGCCACACGTAACTTTTTAATTAACTTTGTGCCACAAATGGTTGCTAGTCAAAATCGCCAGTTAGGTTATGCGCTAGATAGCGAGTTTTATAACACCGATAGTTTTGTAAACTATGTAACAAACAAGCTTAAAACATTGACTGTTGGCGATGTAAATCGCGTGATTAAAGACAACCTACAAACTGAGAATATCCACTATGTGTTTGTTACCGGTGATGGTGAAGATATGCAAAAACGTTTAGCAACTATGCAAACCTCGCCTATGGTGTACAACACCGATAAGCCTGCCGAGTTAGTGGCTGAAGATAAGGTAATTGCTGATTATAAACTGGCAATACCAGCGAAAAATATTGAAGTAGTGAAGGTGGATAAAGTATTTCAATAATTTAAGTTCTTAAGTTCTTAAGTTTTTAAGTACTAAAAAATGCCCCTGTGCCGTAAGCATTGGGGCATTTTTATATTTTATTAGTTACTAACTAATAGTACTGAGGCTGCACCAAGGGCAAAACTAATAACAGAGCTAATAACTAAACCAGCAATAAAACTTTTAGATGGGCTGTTATTGGCATCATTTTGGTTGTTTTCATCAAGCTTAATAAGCTCACCTTGGCGTACTTCAAATACCGCACATAAGGCCATGGTGGTTTCTTTTGAGGCTGCACCTTCTTTTTCTACTCGTTGAATGGTTCGCAAGCTTACATCGCAGGCATCGGCAAGCTGTTGTTGTGTCCAATCGAATGTGTGCCTAAGCGACTTTACCGTTGCAGGGTTTAATTGCATGTTAAAGTTTCCCTACAAATAGCTCTACGACTGCTGCTGTAGTATAGCCAAATACTGCACCACCTAATGCACAACCTAGAATAAAAAAAACCGCTTTTTTAGGATCGCTAGGAAGACTACTTTGAACTTGCTTGGCAAGCACTTCTTGATCTTTGTAAAGAGTGCATTCAAGTCGTCCTGTCAGTATATTGAGCATGTCAAATTTCACTTGGTACTGCGAATTTTCAAAATCAAATGTGTGTGAGCTTTTTATATTAACGCTGCGTCTGCTGCTAACTAAGTCATCGTTAATATAGACTTCCTCTTTACCAGTAAAGTAGCTTCCAAAACAGGCTATTTGGTTATCGCCATCTTGAAAGTAAAATTTATAGCCTAATTTTTTTGTATTTAATATGTCGTTTTTCATCATCGTTATCCTTGTTGAGTTGATGATGCTAATTTAGCGTTTATTATTATTTTTTACGCCGTCAGCAGTACGCCAGTGGCTATTTTGGCACATGACACACGTGCTGTCATATGTTGTTATTTACTGATTTTTATTAACTTATTTTATTTTTTCATAAATGCTTAAACCTGCCTAGCTGTCATATGACATGACTTGAAAAAAGTAATATAAACCTGAAACTTAGCTGGTTATATCTAATAACTAGAACAAATAACAAAGGGATTAACACCTAGGCGGCTAAATCCGTTAGAATTGGCGATAGGCTCTTTGTACTAATCTTAAGGCATTATTATGCGTCATGAAATTTGGCAACAGCTTCGTAGTGAAGCAAATGAAGTAGTAACTCGTGAACCCCTTTTAGCGAGCCATGTGTATTCGTGTATTTTAAATCATGAGTGCTTAGGGTCGGCATTGAGTTTTATTGTTGCTAATAAACTAGCTGATGCTGTGGTTTCTGCTTTTACAATACGCGAGTTGTTTGACCAAGCATTTGTAAAGTGTGACCGGATGCTGACGTATGTTGCTCATGATATTAAAGCGGTAAAAGACCGTGACCCTGCGGCCGAAACCTACCTTACTGTGATTTTAAATTTAAAAGGGTTTCACGCGATTCAAGCACACCGTTTAGCAAACTGCTTATGGCAGCAAAACCGTAAAGAGCTTGCACGCTTTATTCAAAGCCGTACCTCAGAGGTGTTTGGGGTTGATATTCACCCTGCCTGTAAAGTAGGCCAAGGCATCATGTTTGACCATGCCACCGGTATTGTAATTGGCGAAACCGCCGTAATTGAAGATAATGTATCTATATTACAATCGGTTACATTAGGTGGTACGGGTAACGAGCAAGGTGATCGCCATCCTAAAATTAGAGCGGGCGTACTTATTGGCGCGGGCGCTAAAGTACTGGGTAACATTGAAGTGGGCGAGGGCGCACGTATTGGCGCAGGTTCAGTGGTATTAAGCCCTGTGCCGCCTCACACAACTGCTGTTGGCGTACCTGCAAAAATTATTGGTCGTCCTGATTGTGAGTGCCCGGCAGAAAGTATGAACCAAAACTTTTTAGAATATCCCGAGCCAGAAAACGAATCGCACACCAGTGCAATGCTTTAATTTTTGAGTACCTAGAAATGATATATAAAAGTAACCTTGTGGCTATGCTGCTCTGTTTTTCTTCAGGCGTGGCATTAGCAAGTGGTTACTTTTTGTTTTTTAAAGATTCCACTCGTGTTTCCTCAGCGCCCAAACAAGCTGTAATCTCTTCGGCTAACACTCAAGTCAATAATCAGCCAACTACTTTGCAAGGCCTAGTGCAGGTTAATAAAGCCCAAGAGGCTGATCAACAAACTCAGCTAGCACAACATGTGGTTGAGCTTAATCAGCGGCTTGAAAAAAAATCAATCCAGCTTAAGCAATCTCAACAACAGCTAAAGTTAAATCAATTAGAAAGTGTAGAGCTTGATGATGAGCTCGCAATACAGTTTGAGCAAGAGGCTGATAATCTCGAATGGAGTTACGAGCTTGAAGTCGCGTTAACTGACTTTTTAATTATTAATGAGTTTGCAGATAGCGCTGAGCTTACAGCGCTAAAGTGTAAGCAAACAATTTGTAAGTTTGAGCTTACCATTAACCAACATGCCGTTAATTATGGAGCTAAATTATGGCGCGAGCTAAACGATAAGCTTCATCTTGAACCTTGGTGGCAGCAATTTAAACTCAGTGCATCTCAATCTAACGATGCCCGTATTGAGTTTACTGTTAGTACGCAAGGCTAGCGCTTAGCAATATGGCTAAGCTTCTACCTTTGAAATAACCTGGCCATCTACTAACTCAGTGATCAACACATCACCCACTTTTACATCTTCCACTGATTTAACCACTTTATTTTGCGCCGTTTTCGTTATGCTGTAACCGCGCGCTAATACATTAAGGGGGCTAACCGAATCAAGCCGACTCGCCTGTAAGGCAAGCGTATTATTTGCGTGTTGTAGTTGCTGCTGCATCGCTTGGTTTAGCCTTGCATGTAGCTGTGCTAACTGATGGTTTGCATTTGCTAGCTTTTTATCTGGTGATTGGCGCATTAGGCGTGGAGTTAAATTAGCTAATACGCGTTCTTGCTGGTATAAACGCTGACGCATTGCCTGTTGCAGTGCAATACTCAACTCATCTAAGCGTTGTGATTTTTGGTTTAGCTGATTGCGCGGGTGGCATAAATTTAAGCGGTGCTGTAGTTGAATTGCCAGTGCGCGTTTATCGGCAATGTCATGTTTAAATGCATTCGCTAAACGGCTAACTAATTGATTAACCCTATTATGTAGCTCTTGTGTATTGGGACTTACTAGCTCCGCTGCCGCCGAGGGGGTTGCTGCGCGCACATCAGCGACATAATCGCTAATCGTGGTGTCTATTTCATGGCCAACAGCGCTCACAATGGGTAGTGCGCTTTGATAAATAGTGCGAGCAAGTTGCTCATGATTAAAACACCATAAATCTTCTAATGAACCACCACCGCGTCCGAGTATAATAACGTCGACTTCGTTACGACGATTTGCCAGCTCTATTTGCTTGATTAAATGGCCATGCGCTTCTTTGCCTTGCACCATCGCAGGGTAAATAACGACTTCTAATTGCGGAGCACGACGTTTTAGCACAGTTAAAATATCTTTGATTGCGGCGCCTGTAGGTGAGGTGATCACCCCTATGCGATTTATGTTTTGGGGTAGGGGTTTTTTATAAGCAGAGCTAAATAAGCCCTCTGCAGCCAAACGCATTTTTAGCGCGTCAAACTCTTGCTTAAGTTGCCCTTCGCCGGCAGGCTCCATATGTTCAACAATAAGCTGGTAGTCACCACGGGGTTCGTACAAAGACACACGTGCTTTAACAGTTACTTGTGCGCCGTTAATTGGTCGGTAACTTTGGTTGCGATTATTGCCTCGCCACATGGCGGCTTTAATTTGCGCTTTATCGTCTTTTAACGAAAAATACCAATGCCCAGAAGCAGGCGCAATAAAGTTAGAAATTTCACCAGTGAGTACTAAAGACGCAAAACCTTGTTCAAGTAAGGCACGTATTTCACGATTAAGGCGAGATACGGTATAAACCGTTTGCGAGGGCTTAGAAAACATAAAAACTACCAAAAAACATTTATAAATCTAGCTTATCATAAATAAATACAAAATATTATTTACTAGTGCCTACAACGCTGTTAAAATTTGGCCGCAATTCCTTATCTTAGATCCACATGTGAGAAGTTGCCAAAATGCTTAGAATCGCTAAAGAAGCTCTTACCTTTGATGACGTACTTTTAGTACCTGGTCATTCTACTGTTTTGCCACACACGGCAAATATTTCAACTCGCTTAACGCGTGGTATCAAACTTAACTTGCCGCTCATTTCAGCATCTATGGATACTGTTACAGAAGCTCGTTTAGCTATTGCCCTCGCGCAGGAAGGTGGTCTTGGTTTTATTCATAAAAACATGACCATTGCAGAACAAGCGAAAAATGTTCGTAAAGTTAAAACCTATGAAGCAGGTATTGTTTCATACCCTGTTACAGTTACTGCCGATCTGACTATTGCAGATGCTGTTGAATTGTCTCAGGAAAAGGGATTCTCAGGTTTTCCGGTCACCGATAGCGAAAATAACCTTGTAGGTATCGTAACTAGTCGTGATATGCGCTTTGAAACTAAGCTTGAACAGCCGGTTTCAACAGTGATGACGAAAAAAGAAAACCTAGTAACGGTTAAAGAGGGAACTGCTCGCGAAGATATCTTAAGCTTAATGCACGAACACCGCATTGAGAAGATTCTTGTGGTTGATGATGCGTTTAAACTTAAAGGCATGATCACCGTAAAAGATTACCAAAAAGCACAAGACAAACCAGACGCGTGTAAAGACGAGCAAGGTCGTTTACGTGTAGGTGCTGCTGTAGGTGTTGGAGCAGGTACTGATGAGCGTATTGCTGCATTAGTTGAAGCCGGTGTTGATGTACTACTAATCGACACTTCTCATGGTCACTCACAAGGTGTTATTGACCGTGTTGCAGCGACTCGTCAAGCTTACCCAGACTTACAAATTGTTGCGGGTAACGTGGCAACTGCCGAAGGTGCTATTGCCCTTGCAGATGCTGGTGTTGATGCTGTTAAAGTAGGTATCGGCCCAGGTTCTATTTGTACTACACGTATTGTTACTGGTTGTGGTGTACCACAAATAACAGCCATTTCAGATGCGGTTGAAGGCCTTAAAGGTCGCGATATTCCAGTGATTGCCGATGGCGGTATTCGTTTCTCAGGTGACATTGTAAAAGCACTCGTTGCGGGTGCATCGTGTGTAATGGTTGGCTCTATGCTCGCGGGTACAGAGGAAGCACCTGGTGAAGTTGAACTTTATCAAGGTCGCTACTACAAGTCTTACCGTGGTATGGGTAGCCTAGGTGCGATGGATCAAAAAGAAGGTTCATCAGATCGCTACTTCCAAAAATCAAACCAAGCTGACAAGTTAGTACCTGAAGGCATTGAAGGTCGTGTTGCTTATAAAGGGCCAATTGCGACAATTATTCACCAACAAGTGGGTGGTCTTCGCAGTGCAATGGGCTTAACCGGTTGTGCCACAATCGAAGAGTTAAACACTAAACCACAGTTTGTACGTGTAACTTCTGCTGGTATGGGTGAGTCGCATGTTCATGATGTGCAAATCACTAAAGAAGCACCGAACTACCGTTTAGGCTAATCAGCCTTAACATGAAATAAGTGGGCTAACCTTTGTTAGCCCTAATATAGTCACACAGCTTAAGCTGGTGGCGTTTAGCACCTGACTTTACGAGATACTTCATGAGCAAAGACATTCACGATTCACGAATCCTCATTTTAGATTTTGGTTCACAATACACGCAGTTAATCGCCCGTCGCGTGCGCGAAATTGGTGTTTATTGTGAGCTTTGGGCTTGGGATGTAACCGAAGAGCAAATTCGCGAGTTTAACCCACAAGGTATTATCCTTTCTGGTGGCCCAGAATCAACTACGCTTGAAAATAGCCCGCGTGCTCCTGAGTATGTATTTGATGCTGGCGTACCAGTATTGGGTATTTGTTACGGTATGCAAACTATGGCAACGCAGCTTGGCGGCCGTGTACATAGCTCAGATAAAAAAGAATTTGGTTACGCGCAAGTTGAAAAAGTGGGTAACTGTGCATTATTTGATGCCATTGAAGATCATATTACTGATGGCGGCAATGGTGTACTAGATGTTTGGATGAGCCATGGTGATAAAGTAATGGAAATTCCAGATACTTTTAATACCACTGCTAAAACATCTACTTGCCCACATGCGGCAATGTCTAACGAAGAAAAACGCTTTTACGGTGTACAATTTCACCCAGAAGTAACGCACACACATCAAGGTCAACGTTTACTAGAGCGTTTTGCTATTGATATTTGTGGTTGTGAAAAATTATGGACGCCGGCAAAAATCATTGATGACGCCATTGAGCGTATCAAAGAAACAGTAGGCGACGACGAAGTTATTTTAGGCTTATCAGGCGGTGTAGATTCATCGGTTGTAGCTATGCTTATTCACCGTGCTATTGGTGAGCGACTAACCTGTGTATTTGTTGATAACGGGCTACTTCGTTTAAACGAAGGCCAGCAAGTTATGGATATGTTTGGCAATAAGTTTGGCTTAAACATTGTTAAAGTAGATGCCGAAGATCAATTTTTAAATGACTTAGCAGGTAAATCAGACCCAGAAGATAAGCGTAAAGCCATTGGTCATACGTTTATTAACGTATTTGATGAGCAAGCTAAAAAGCTTAAAAACGCAAAATGGTTAGGTCAAGGTACAATTTACCCTGACGTAATCGAATCAGCAGCTTCAGCGACTGGTAAAGCACACGTAATTAAATCGCACCATAATGTGGGCGGCTTACCAGATGATATGCAAATGGGCTTAGTAGAGCCATTACGTGAGTTATTTAAGGATGAAGTACGTAAAATTGGTTTAGAGCTAGGTTTACCGTACGACATGCTTTACCGCCACCCATTCCCAGGGCCAGGTTTAGGTGTGCGTGTACTTGGCGAAATCAAAAAAGAGTACTGTGATTTACTTCGCCGCGCTGATGCTATTTTCATTGAAGAGCTTCACAAAGCAGAGCTTTACCATAAAGTAAGCCAAGCGTTTACTGTATTCTTACCGGTTAAGTCGGTAGGGGTTATGGGTGATGCACGTAAGTATGATTGGGTTGTTTCACTTCGTTGTGTAGAAACCATTGACTTTATGACTGCGCGTTGGTCACATTTACCGTATGAGTTCTTAGGTGTGGTTTCAAACCGTATCATTAATGAAATCGACTGTATCTCACGTGTTGTTTACGATATTTCAGGTAAACCACCTGCAACTATCGAATGGGAATAACCCTCTCATAGTTATAATTAAGTAATAACTAACGGCGAATTAGCATGCTAATTCGCCGTTTTGTTTATTTAAAAAGCAAACAAACCAAAAATTTGATTTTTTACTTTACCTTTGTCAAAAGGTCTTTATAATTCATCGTCATTGCAGGGGCGTAGTTCCAATTGGTAGAACAGCGGTCTCCAAAACCGACGGTTGGGAGTTCGAATCTCTCCGCCCCTGCCATTTCTTCTTTACATCGTTTTGATTACTTCATATATTATTCAACTTACTAATTCCATCGAGTCGTTATGCATTCACGTTACGCATCTGTTTTTGGTATAGAAAAGCTTGAACTTAATCAACACTTTCGCCCAGCTCCGTCAGAGCAGTCAGCTAATTCATCGTTAATACTCTGTGATACGTTAAAAGATGATATTGAGCGTGCATTTGCGCCAGTAACAATAAACAAGATTGTTAAATCATCAACCATTGAGTTTAGTGAGCAACAATTAGGCTTACCTGATTCCACCCTGTCCAGTGCACAAAAACGTGTGTTATGGGCATTAATGAGTGAACACCTTGATACACTTTAAATCGGTTACCGATGAGAATATCAATGAGCTTATGGCCATTGAAACCAGCTGCCACACACATCCTTGGACATTAAAAACAATGCAATCATGTTTGCAGGGACGTTATTTTAATTTAGCGGCGTTCGATGAAGAGCAAATGATAGGTTTTTATATTGGTGAAAAAGCTGGACCCGATTTTACTCTAATGGATATTTGTGTCGCCCCAAGCTTTCAGGGACAAGGATTTGCTCAGCAGTTATTAACGCAGTTTATAGCGTATGGTGAGCAACACAGCGCCGAAAACTTATTTTTAGAAGTACGCGAATCTAATACACGGGCTATTGCTTTGTATGAACGAGCAGGCTTTATTGAAATGTCAGTGCGTAAAAATTATTACCCCAGTGACGCTCCCAATAAAAACGGCTTTGAAGACGCGATTTTAATGGGCATGGCACTGGGTTTAAATTTTTAAGGATTACTTATTAGCGATGGCTTGCTCTATTGCGGCAATAAGTTCTGCAACGTGTTTTTCTCTTTGTGGCATATCATTGCCTTTTAAGCTTTGTTCAACCGCTGAGGCGCTTTGGTAAATTTCATCAAAGTTAAAACAACCAGCGCTGCCTTTAATACTATGGGCAAGGGCGCGCAATGTCTCACAGTCACGGCTGTTATATAGTGCTTTTATCTGTTGTAAATAATCAGGTAAGCTTGCTAAATAATTAGCATTTATTTGCTGAAACTTCTCACTCTTCAATAAGCTATCCCACTTGTTTTGGTTATCACGTTCAAGGTGTAAATAGCTGACTAATACATTTTCTAGTGCGTCTTTATCAATGGGTTTACCCAGCGCTTTATCACAGCCTGCTTCAAGGTAAGTATCAATATCATGATTCATCACATTCGCGGTCAGAGCGATAATTGGGCCATCATAGGCCGCATCTCTGAGCATTTTAGTTGCTTCTAACCCACCCATAACCGGCATTTGCATATCCATGATTATAAGCTGGTAGTCGTTTACCAACGCCATTTCTACAGCTTGTGCACCATTGTTGGCTATATCGGGCTCTAATCCCCATGTTTGTAATAGCAATTTAATCAGTAACTGATTATCGGGGTTATCTTCTGCTACCAAAATATGCGCATCAAAGCTGTTGCTTGCAAAAGACAGCTGCGGATCCTTTTCTGGTGTTAGTTGAGAATGCTCGGTTAATAATAAATTGCCGCCAAGGCTATTATGCAAATGGCAATCTATATCGATGGTAAAGCAACTACCCACACCCACCTCACTGGTTACACTTACATCACCACCTAGTAACTGAGCTAAGTTTTTTGAAATACACAGCCCTAATCCCGTACCACCAAACCGACGTGTCGTTGTAGCATCGGCTTGCTCAAATGGCGTAAATAATCGTTTTATTTGGTTTGGCGACATACCAATGCCGGTATCTTCAATAACAAAGGTAAGCGTTTTTGGTGCTTGGTATTTAGCGGTTATTGTAACCTGACCTTGCTCAGTGAATTTAACCGCATTACTGGCAATATTAATCAGTATTTGTTTTAAGCGAGTAATATCACTATTAATAGTATGCGGTAGCGGAAGCGCATAATTAATTGTAAATGACAGCTGCTTCTCTTGTGCTAGAGGTTTAATGATTGATTCAACATCATGAATAAGTTGTACAACATTTAACGGCGTTTGCTCAACCGCGAGTTTTTCGGCTTCAATTTTTGAAAGATCGAGAATGTTATTAATAAGCTCTAACAAATGTTTTGAGTTACGTAGAATAGTGCCTAAATGATGTTTGTCATTGGTTGGTTTTTCGCTATGCAGTAGTTGCTCTGTAAATCCCATAATGGCTGTAAGCGGAGTGCGAATTTCATGACTCATATTGGCTAAAAAGCGGCTTTTAAGCTGGTTTGCTTGTTCTGCTTGGGCGATGGCGGTTTCAAGCTTACTGTTCATCGACTCAAGCGCTTTAGTTCGGCTTTCTACTTTGTCTTCTAAGTGATGCTTATATTCTTCTAGTTGCTGTTGATAATGCTTAATTTGGTTAATCATGTGATTAAAGTCGTTAAACAGTATTCCTACTTCATCCGTAGTATAAGCAGGGAGTGTAACAGAGAGGTCGCCATCACCAACTCGATGACTTGCTTCACCTAATAACTCTATTGGGTTAAGCAGTAAATTACGCACCACAATAAAAATTAAGATTGGTAGGGTGATCACAGAAATAATAACAATTAGCCCGGTGATCACACTAATTGCTTTGCCTGACTGATACAATACTGCTTTTGGAATGGTCGATACATAATAGTAGCCGCCACTCATTTGGGCTGCAAAAATCAGTCGCTCTATTTTATCAACACTTGAAAGTTCAATGGTTGATAAGCTGCCTATATCCGCTAAATCGTTAATTTTATTTAGCTCATACTCGCTGACATAGTGGCCACGCATTTTATAATCGGAGCTAAACAAAATTTTACCATCGTTGGCCAGTAACAAATTTAATGTGTTGTTATAAGGCGCTTCTAAAATGCTGGTGTTTAAAATAGAGGGGTCGACTTTAAGAATAATAAAGCCTAATTGTTGTGGGCGTTTTAAATAATAGTCGACGCTATATATGCGCTGCACAAAGTATAAGTTAGTGGTGCCATCTTCTTTTTGCACCATAAACTGCTGCTGGCTTAAATTACTTTGTTTAACTTGATCAAAAAATGGGTAGGATTTGGGCGCTACGGTTAAATTACTGGAATAATAGGCGTCACTTTTACCTGTTTTTGAGACTAAGTTAATACTAATAATGTCAGGGTAGGCTTCACTGTAACTGGCAAATACGTCCATTAACGCGCCAAGGCGATAGGTATAGCTGGCGTCTTCAAATAAATCTTTAGCTAAAAAGTCACTTAGTACTGGTGAAGCAGAGAGTAACTTAGCCGTTGCATGAAAAGAATCGATATAGTTGAATACTTTTTGCTGTTGTTGTTCTACAAAGCGACTCATAATCAAGTCGGCCTGCTTTTGCGTAGAGTTGGTCACATTAGTGAGCGTAAAGCCCCCTAAAAATAACAATGGCAGTATAACCAGTGGAGTTATATACCATAATAATCGAATACTTAGCTTACTGGTTTTCATTACCCAACATCAAATCCTCCATGTAATCGACCAATAATATGATTTACAGCACTATTACTCAAGCTTGGTGTTAAGTTAGTGGGCAATTTATAGCGTTATTGTTAATTATCGCTGAAAACACCAAACTTAAAAAAGATCCGTTAATAACCAACCATTGATTGTTTATAAAGCCAAGATCAGCGAAAATAGTCTTTAATTACGATTAACTTAACGGATAGCGTCACAAGAGCTAATTTGGGTTCTTGTTGGGGTATGTTGAGCTTTAGAGGTTAGCTTGTTTTTAGCCTTAAAAGCTCAGCATACTAAAATACAAATACATCCGTATATCAACTAAAAGAACCTTTTTAATGGCAGACCAAAATCTCCTTAGCGAAATTAATAAACGCCGTACCTTTGCGATCATCTCGCACCCGGATGCGGGTAAAACCACTATCACTGAAAAAGTATTGTTATTCGGACAAGCAATTCAAAAAGCTGGAACGGTAAAAGGCCGTGGCTCTAATCAGCATGCCAAGTCTGATTGGATGGAAATGGAAAAAGAGCGTGGTATTTCTGTGACTACCTCTGTAATGCAATTTCCTTATAACAATGCGTTAGTTAATTTACTTGATACCCCAGGACACGAAGACTTCTCTGAAGATACATACCGAACTTTAACCGCGGTAGATTCGTGTTTAATGGTAATTGATGCTGCTAAAGGTGTTGAAGAACGTACCCGTAAGCTAATGGAAGTAACACGCCTGCGTACCACGCCTATTGTTACCTTTATGAATAAATGTGACCGTGATATTCGCGACCCAATGGAACTACTTGACGAAGTAGAAACAGAGCTAAATATTGCCTGTGCACCTATTACGTGGCCAATTGGCTGTGGTAAAGAGTTTAAAGGTGTTTACCATATCCATAACGAAGAGACCATTTTATATAAAACAGGTCAAGGTCACACTATTCAAGAAGTACGCAGCATTAAAGGGCTCGATAACCCTGAGCTTGACCAAGCCATTGGTGATGAACTTGCAGCGCAGTTACGCGATGAACTAGAGCTAGTTATTGGTGCATCACACGAATTTGATTTAGATCTATTCTTAGCGGGTGAGTTATCGCCTGTGTATTTTGGTACCGCACTTGGTAACTTTGGTGTAGATCATGTTTTAGATGGGTTAACTCAGTGGGCGCCAACCCCATTACCACGTGAGACAGAAGACCGCCAAGTTGTAGCCACAGAAGAAAACTTCACTGGGTTTGTATTTAAAATTCAGGCCAACATGGATCCAAAACACCGTGACCGTATTGCCTTTATGCGTATTGTGTCGGGTAAATATAGCCAAGGCATGAAAATGAATCATGTGCGTATCGGTAAACAAGTCAGTATTTCTGATGCGGTAACCTTTATGGCGGGCGATCGTGAGCGTGCGGCTGATGCTTACGCTGGTGATATTATTGGTTTACATAACCACGGTACGATTCAAATTGGTGATACCTTTACCCAAGGCGAAAAAATTAAGTTTAGCGGTATTCCAAACTTCGCCCCTGAATTGTTCCGCCGTATTCGTCTGCGCGATCCATTAAAACAAAAACAGTTATTAAAAGGATTGGTACAGCTTTCAGAAGAGGGCGCAGTACAAGTATTCAGACCATTAATTAATAATGACTTAATTGTAGGTGCGGTAGGTGTGTTGCAGTTTGACGTGGTTGTAGCGCGTTTAAAAGCTGAATATAACGTTGATGCAATTTACGAAAGCGTTAATGTAAATACAGCCCGCTGGGTTAGCTGTGATGATGTTAAAAAGTTTGAAGAGTTTAAGCGTAAGTGCGAAAGCAACTTAGCACTTGATGGTGGCGATAATTTAACTTACATCGCGCCGAGTCGTGTAAATCTTAACTTGTCGACAGAGCGTTACCCTGAAGTGACATTTAATCACACGCGTGAAAACTAGCACTTAGCCTCTAGAATTAACACAAAGCCTGCTTTGGCGGGCTTATAAAGGTAAATAATATTATGAATATTCGTACTATTTTAGTAGAAAAAGCCATTGCCGCTATGACCGCCGCAGGCCTACCAGAAGATACTAACCCAGCGGTTACCCAAAGCACTCGCCCACAGTTTGGTGATTACCAAATTAATGGCGCGATGGGCGCAGCTAAAAAAATGAAAAGTAACCCGCGTGAATTGGCGCAAAAAATTATTGATCAGTTAGATGTAAGCGACATTGCCGAAAAAACGGAAATTGCTGGCCCTGGTTTTATTAATATTCACTTAAAGCCGGAGTTTTTAGCTCAAAGCGTACAAGCTGCTAATAACCACGCAAAACTTGCCGTAAATGAGCACGCCAAACCACAAAAAGTAGTGGTTGATTACTCATCGCCTAACCTTGCAAAAGAAATGCACGTAGGTCACTTACGCTCAACTATTATTGGTGATGCCGTAGTACGTGCGCTTGAATTTAGAGGCGATACCGTTGTTCGTCAAAATCACATGGGTGATTGGGGCACACAGTTTGGTATGCTAATTGCGCATTTAGAAGATAAAATTAACCAAGGTGTTGATTTAGATACTGTTGCGCTTGCTGATTTAGAAACCTTTTACCGCGATGCGAAAAAGCGTTTTGACGACGAAGAAGGCTTTGCCGATAAAGCGCGTAACTACGTAGTTAAACTGCAAGGTGGCGACGCTCACTGTGAAAAACTGTGGAAGCTATTTATTGCCACTTCAGTGAAACACTCTGAAGAAGTATACAAGCGTTTAAACGTAACCCTTACGCCTGCCGACATTATGGCTGAAAGTGCTTATAACAGTGAACTTAACGATATTATTAGCCTGTTAAAAGATAAAAATATTGCAGTAGAGTCGCAAGGCGCACAGGTGGTATTTTTAGATGAGCTGGCAAATAAAGACGGTGAGCCTTCAGCGTTTATCGTGCAAAAATCAGGTGGCGGCTTCTTATATGCAACCACAGATTTAGCGGCGTGTGATTACCGTTCAAACAAGCTAGGCGCTGAGCGTATTTTAATCTTTGTTGATGCGCGCCAGAGCCTTCACTTTAATCAAGTAGAGCTAACTGCGCGTAAAGCCGGTTTATTACGTGATGAAACTAGTTACGAGTTTTGCCCATTTGGCACCATGATGGGCGCTGATGGTAAACCATTTAAAACCCGTACAGGCGGCACGGTTAAATTAGCTGATTTGCTTGAAGAGTCAATTACTCGCGCAGCAGCCAAACTCGCTGAGCGTGAATCAGATTTATCTGACGAAGACCGCAGTGAAATTGCACGTAAAGTGGGTATTGGCGCAGTTAAATATGCTGACCTTTCTAAGCATCGTACCAGCGATTACATCTTCAACTGGGACAGCATGCTAAGCTTTGAAGGCGCAACAGCCCCTTACTTACAATATGCTTATACGCGTGTTCGCAGCATTTTCCGTAAGTCTGGCGTTGATGCTGCAAGCTTAAAAGCCAATGTAAGTATTATTGAGCCGCAAGAGAAAACCCTCGCGCTTAAATTATTACAGTTAGAAGAAGTCCTTGATCTGATGATCAATGAAGCCACACCGCACGTATTATGTGGTTACTTATACGAACTAGCTAGCTTATACATGACATTCTACGAAGCTTGCCCAGTACTTAAAGAGGGCGTAGAGCCAAGTGTTCGTGATAGCCGTTTAGTGCTGTGTAATTTAGTGGCAGATACGCTGCGCACAGGCTTAGATCTACTAGGTATCGAAGTCATGGAGCAAATGTAATCACCGTCTGCTGCGTGTAGTTCGCTTTGACTGCGTTGTCGTGCTTTTTTAGCCTAAGTCACATACTAAATGTATGCTCCTTGGCATAAAAAAGCACGCCGCCTTGTCAGCACTCCTACACTTGCAGATATCTGATTTGTGTAGTTCGCTTTAGCTGCGTTGGTAAAACTATTTAGCCTAAGTCACATACAAACCGTATGCTCCTTGGCATAAATAGTTTTACCGCCTTGCTAGCACTCCTACACTAGCAGATAATTTTAGGTTTATATTGACACTGTTCGGAATGTTCACCAATTTTGTAGCTGATAGCTGATAGCTGATAGCTGATAGCTGATAGCTGATAGCTGA
>NZ_BADW01000171.1:0-1556 GCF_000241165.1 Pseudoalteromonas sp. BSi20439 | reverse complement strand
TGGCGTATTAGAAGAGGGTTTAGACGGTTGAGCTTGAGATTTCTTGACCCATGCTCTAAGTGTTTCTGGGGTACATCCCAGTTTATCTGAAATCGATACTAGCGCAGCCCAAAGAGAAGGGTATTCATGCTGTTGTGTGGTAACAAGCCTAATTGCACGTTCACGAAATTCTGATGTATAGCGATTTGATTTTTTCATAGTTCCAGTTTCTCAAGTTATTGAGTCTCTGGCAAACACGGGGCGATTCAAACTGACTCTTTAAATTCCTTTAAATAGTTCTCGGTAATCCTGGATTGACTCGTCGAAAGACTCCTAGAAAAATCCCTTTCATCATCTTCATCTCTCTGTAACAGAGAAAACTGCCTAACATACTTAACTTTTACATCTTCAGTTGTATTCTGCTCCGCAATTAAATTGAGTGTATGTGACTTACCAGTCGAACGTTCGCCTAGAACAACGTTTAAACCTGTAGATAATTTCAAGCCATTATTCAACGCCTCAAAGAATTGATGCCCTTCTTCTTTTGAAAGATGTACTTTATACTTATCTGATAGTGCAAGCTTTAAAGCTTTGAGTGTAATTTCCCCAACATCAATATATGTATGCCTTGGAGGAACAACATTTAATTTATCTTCTACACGTAAGTCACTAAAACATACAGGCACGAGTGCATCTGCATCTTTAATACTGTAAATAAACTTCCTAGGGCTTGTAACCTCACCAGTCATTACATGCTCTCTCAGCTTATTGAGCGTCTCCTCTTTTATTTCTGGGGACTTTTTGTAATGAGGGATCAACAGGTAATTTGAAAGGCTTGTAAAAACTTCATGGAATTCTTCAAATGTAATCGAAGTATATTTATCAGGTATGAGTTCTGTAATCATGTCGCAGCGACTTTTAAAGTCATTTAACTCATTATCTTCAGCTATTACTAAAAGGTGAGTTCCCTCTATATCTACCTCAATTCCTGGAAAGACTTTAACTGCAAGCTGTTGTTGGATTATACGGAACTGCTCTAAATCAAACATATTATGATTAGTAATTGCGATGGCGTCTAATTTAGCCTCTTCTACATACCATTTCATCCGCTCCATACTAAAAGTAAATTTCTTATCGCTCGGTGTACTGACAGTATGTATGTGTAAATCAATTTTTTTCAAAGGCTTTCCATTCCTATTTTATTGAAGTCTTTCAAAGATTAGCATAGAAAATTAGATTTTGAATTAGTCTTTTTAATACGATGAAACCTTTTCGTGCTAGTAAAAAGTTTTTAAATTATCTTAATAATATAATCCAACGGTGTAACTCTTAAAAATGGAAAGTACAAAATCTGGAAAACTACTTTCCAGAACTCAAAAAAGTCCAAATTTCTTTGCGATTTTTCACTTTTTCTGGAAAAGCCTCCTAAACTAGATAATATGTAGGTTTCCAGAGTGTTTCCAGATTTGGATGTACAGAGTAGTTTGTTACTATGAGATAGGTTCGAGGTTCGAGGTTCGAGGTTCGAGGTTCGAGGTTCGAGGTTCGAGGTTCGAGAAATAAAAAAACCTTGTGGT
>NZ_BADW01000172.1:0-408 GCF_000241165.1 Pseudoalteromonas sp. BSi20439 | reverse complement strand
TTTTATATCGCGTCAGATTAAGCCTAAATAAATATTTACCACCGAGGACACAGAGCTCACAGAGAAATGCTTTAAAAATACCAATCCACCTCTGTGCAGCGCAAAGCGCCTCGGGAACCTCTGTGGTGCAAAAATTGTTTTTAGCAGAAAATGTCTTTCGTAGCAGCAATTTTATATCGCGTGGGGTTAAAAATTATGAAGTAAACAAACGCGGGGTAAACCCGCTGCTACCAGTTTGATGTTCCACTTTCTCATTTACTCCTCATTTTCTTCTCTGTGTTCAAATAGGGTTTAGTAAATTATTCAGAAAGAGGGCAAAGAGACGCTGCGCTAAAAGAGTAGGCTCTAGGTTCAAGGCTGATATCAGGCTGTTTGTAAAGCTCGCTACTCGTCGCTCGAAGCCCGTTG
>NZ_BADW01000173.1:0-230 GCF_000241165.1 Pseudoalteromonas sp. BSi20439 | reverse complement strand
CACGGCAAGATCATTATAAATTGAACTTATAGAATATGTAGTGATCAGATCAAGGCATAATAATCACCTTGGTCACGTAAAATATGAGCGCTACTTTTCTGAAACACTTTAATTCAATTACCGATCCTCGCATTGAACGCTGTAAAAAGCATGAGCTTATCGATATTCTCCTTTTAGCCATTAGTGCAGTAATCTCCGGTGCACAAGGATGGGAGGATATTGAAGACTTT